>JAGLDA010000042.1 GCA_023145955.1 Bacteroidales bacterium | reverse complement strand
TGCAGCAGCAAGTACTACTATACCAAATATTATATGATTAAGTAATACTCCCATTAGCATAGGCTTAATAACAGACCTTATGGGAAAAAGTGACTTAGCTGATAAACCCGAAAGAGAAAATAGCATAACCAAAGCTAATAACCAAAAAGTGTATGGAGCTAGAATGAGCGAATATTTAGGAAGAAATAGTCCTAGCACAATTGCCATTACTAAGAGCATATTTCTATTAAGGATAATATTTTTAATCATTTAGCAAAAGTATAGTAAATATGTGTTGGTGTGTTGACGTGTTGATATGTTGATATGGAAATAAACCAAATCATATGGCAGATAACACAAAAGCGCCATTCCGAAAAATTTTCGAAATGGCGCTTCATTATATCAATTAAGAAAATTACTTTTTCTTTTTCTTAGCTTTCTTAGCTTCTAAACGAGCATCGTCATCTTTCTTCAATGTTTCATAAGTTACAGGACTTGCAACAAATACTGAAGAATAAGTACCGACAATAACTCCTAGAAGTAGAGCAAAAGCAAAACCTCTAATTACTTCACCACCAAAAATAAAGATAGTAAGCAATACTACGATTGTAGTACCAGAAGTATTTACAGTACGAGATAATGTGCTATTAAGAGCAACATTCATATTCTCTTTAATAGAACGTTTAGGGTGCATACCTACCATCTCACGAATACGGTCAAATATAATTACCGAATCATTGATAGAATAACCAATAATAGTAAGTATAGCCGCAATAAATGCTTGATCAACCTCCATATCGAAAGGAAGAATTCCTGAGAATATAGAATAAACTGAAACAACAATTAAACTATCGTGAACCAATGCTGCTAAGCCTCCTAAACCATATTGCCACTTACGGAAACGCAGTGCAATATAAAGGAATATAGCTATAAGAGCAAAGAATAAAGCACCATAAGCCTCATATACAAGATCATCAGAAATAGTAGGATCTACCTTTTGAGAACTCATTAAACCCATAGATTTAAAATCATCAGAAGAAGCGAATTCTTCATAAGAAATCTCTTTTACAAAATGATTCTTCAGACCCTCAAATACAGCACGATCTACTATAGAATCAGTGGTTATATCTTTAGAGTCAATCAAATACTTAGTTGTAATTTTAACCTGTGATACAGGACCAAAAGTTTTTACCTCAGGGCGAATTTCTTTACCATTAGCATCAATAAACTTAGTTTTAAGATCGTTTGCTACATCAACGCTATTTACAGCATTATCGAAACGAACAACATAAGTACGACCTCCAGAGAAATCAACACCATAATTTAAACCTTTAAAAGCCAAACTTGCTATTCCAATAATAATTACTGTACCTGATATAATATATGCTTTCTTACGGAAGCCTATAAAATCAAAGTTAGCATTTGCAAGGAAGTTAGCAGTCATCTTATTAGAGAAAGAAATTGTTTTATTCCTATCAAGTAACCAACCAAAGACTAAACGAGATATAAATATCGCTGAGAATAAAGAAGTAATAATACCTATAATTAGAGTAGTAGCAAAACCTTGTACCGGACCTGATCCAAATACAAATAATACAATACCTGTAATTAAGGTAGTAACGTTACCATCAATAATTGCTGAGTAAGCATTTTTATAACCATCGCTAATTGCAAGGCGAATACCTTTACCAGCTCTAATTTCTTCTTTAATACGTTCAAATATAATTACGTTAGCATCCACTGCCATACCAAGAGTAAGCACGATACCAGCAATACCTGGCAAAGTAAGAACCGCTTGAAGCGAAGCAAGAACACCAAATAAGAAGAACATATTTGCTATAAGTGCAAGGTCGGCAATTAAACCAGCCTTATTATAAAAGAACACCATATACACTAGTACTAAAACAAAAGCACCAATAAACGACCATAAACCGTGAGTTACAGCTTCCTTACCAAGCGAAGGGCCAACTATAGCCTCTTCAATAATATGAGCAGGAACCGGAAGTTTACCACTTTTTAGAACGTTTGCAAGGTCACTAGCCTCTTCAACAGTAAAGTTTCCTGTAATTTGCGAACGTCCACCTGCAATTTCTGACTGAACAGTAGGTGCAGAATAAACATAATTATCAAGAACAATAGCTATAGATTTTTTAAGGTTATCGTGAGTAAGGTTTTTCCAGATATGAGCTCCTTCAGAGTTCATCTGCATATTTACTTCCACAACACCTGTTTGAGAATAATCATGACGTGCATCAGTAATAACTTCACCATCCAAAGGAGGTTCACCATCACGAGATTTGACTTGAAGAATAAAAAGCTCAAGAGCATTAATTTGCATTCCTGTGCTAGTCTTCATATATTTTGGAGGTTTAACACCCCAAAGTAATTTCATATCACGAGGAAAAAGACCTTTAACTTGCGCAAGCTTAAGCATCGTGTTTACACGAGCTGTATCACGTACCATAGCTGTACCCATAACAGCACCATTACCTGGATACCATTTTCCATCAGCACCTTGGCTAAAGTTAGGACGTAAGTACTTAAATAAGCTTACTGCATTTTCATCTGAAACAGCTAACTCATCGTCAGTAGCTTCAGCATCTAGGTTTAGCTCAGACTCATCGCCTAGAGCTAATTCCGTAGAATCAGTATTTTCTTCGGTACTAATAGCAGCCTCTTCAGCGTCGGTATTAGTATCAACTTGGTTTTCAACTTTCTCCTCAACAGCAGCATCACCTTTAGAAACTGCATAATACTTTTCAGTAACAGCATTAGCTTCAGTTAGAGCATTAAAGATTTTTGGATTATTAAAGTTATAAGTTTCCCAGAACTCCAAACGAGCAGTTGACTGTAGAATCTTACGAACACGACGAGGGTCTTTCACACCTGGAAGCTCCACAAGGATACGTCCATTTTGCATCTTTTGGATACGAGGCTGAGCAACACCAAATTGGTCAATACGTTTGCTTAAAATATCAAAAGTATTACCAATAGCTGCAGTAGCTTGATCCTGAAGAACTTTCAATACCTCTTCATCGGTTGAGTTCGGAGCAACTAAGTCCTTAAGCTCAACAGTAGCGAAGATAGAGGCCAAGTTTAATCCTGGATTATCTTGCTGCCATGCTTGATAAAAAAGTGTGATGAAATCGTCTTGCGAATTTTGTTGTGCTTTTAAAGCATCAGAAATTGCTTTTGTAAAATGTGGGTCGATTTTGTTGCTTCCAGCCATAGCTATCACAACATCTTGTACCGAAACCTCAAGGGTTACATTCATTCCCCCTTTTAGGTCTAGACCTAGGTTAATCTCTCTTTCTTTACACTCTTTATAAGTATATCCAAAAAAGCCAAAGCTATATATTTCTTCGTTGGCAATTGAATCTAAATAATAAGTTTCTGAAGTTTTCTTCAGTGAGTCAATAAAGTAATTCTCTGGTCTATTTGTACGTTCTGCTATAGCTTTTGCTTCGTTAAGAACTGCTGGGCCGTTTGAATATTCAACAGCTTTCTTCTGTTCTCTAGAAGTAAAATAGCTAAATGATAACTGATACAAAGATACCAGAGCAAACAAGATTGCTAAAAGTCTAATAGCGCCTTTATTTTGCATAGGATAAAAAATTAATTTACTTAAATAATTGTACTTAAAAATAAGAGCGCAAAGTTAGAATAACCTAATGAATAATACAAGGTGTATTTTAAAAGAAAAAAGTGCTCGCAAACACTTGTTTTTAAAGAGATAAGATACATTATTAGTCTATTAGCATTTTTACCCTTCTTAAATAGTGTTAATTATTCGGCGTATTATGCTTCTGTTTTTTTGTAAAAAACCAACAATAAAAGCGGTACAAATAGCAAATATCAACACACCTTCTATTAAGCTATACACAATTATGTCATTTATTAATATTATACACTTACAATAACGTATCAAAATGATGTACATTTGCGGATACGAAATTTAAAAATCAAATAAAAAAACATACAGATGAAAGCAATTAAAAGCAGCTTAATAATTTTTATTTTACTCCTAAGTATTACTAGTTTTTCGCAAGTTGGAGAGATTAAATTTAACAAAACTACTCACGACTTTGGTAAAATACGTGAAGAGTTGAAAAAAGTTGATTACGAATTCGAATTTACTAATGTTGGTAAGGGAGACTTGAAAATATTGAAAGTTAAAACTAGTTGTGGATGCACAGCTTCCGAATATCCTCACAACACAATCAAGCCAGGCAAAAGTGGCAAAATAAAAGTAACTTATACCACTACAAACCGACCATCAACTTTTAGAAAATCTATTACTGTAACAATAAATAATCCTGACAAGCCTCATACAATACTTTTTGTAAAAGGCTTTGTAATCCCAAAACAACACGGAAAGGCAGATATCTACCCAACATCTATAGGTCATTTAAGATTACAGTCGAATCACCTAGCATTCAACAAAATGCTCACAACAGATACTCGTATAGATAGCATGAAAATTTTTAATGATTGGAGTCATCCTATGGATGTATCGTTTGAGCAATTACCTCCACACCTAACAGTAAAGTGTTCTACTCCTAAAATTAAAGAAAAAGGTGAGGCGTATATCATTGTTACATATGATGGTAGCAAGAAAAATGATTATGGTTTAGTTTACGACAGAATCATTATTCGTACAAACGATAATAAGCAACCTATGAAAACGCTTAATATTAGCGCACGAATATCTCAAGACTTCTCCAACATGAGTGAGCGTGATCTTAAAAAGGCTCCAAAAATATCTTTCCTACAAACTACTTTTGATTTTGGCACAGTAGCACCTGGCACAGTAATAAAGCACAACTTTGATTTCACAAATGAAGGCAAAAAAACTCTTAATATTCTTAAAGTTAAAACTAGCTGCGGTTGTACTACTACAAAATTAGATGCAAAAAGCTTTAAGAAAAATAAAGGTGGTTCTATAGAAGCCGTTTTTAATACTAGAGGAAGAAAAGGTCGCCAACATAAAACAATTACAATAATAACAAATGACCCGAAAAATCCTCAAATTTCATTAACTATTAAAGGGGAGATAAAATAGGAATTGGGTCCCGATAGTAATCCGGAGAATGATTAATGTTGCAAACCTCAGTACATGACGATAATAACTTTTAGACGCAGATTGCACAGATTAATTATGATTAAAAAGATTTCAGCTTTGCTGAAATAAATCATATAAAACCACCTGCCTGACGGATTGCCTCCCGATAGGGATGGTAGGCTGGTAATAATCAGCGTCTAAAAAAAAATTGCTTCTAGTATTAAATTGCCTACTTTCAAGCGTATATTAAATATGATGATAGATAATAGCCTAGAATAATTTCTTTTTCAGTATTTTATAATAAACATAATCTCAATTTACTTAAGTGTCACTACTAATTGACGCTTAAAAAACTGTCATGTACTCAGGTTGCAAACATAAAACTATATTAGTTCGTGGAATACTGAGTGATTTCCAAAGGAAATCGTACCAACGGCTGAGAAAATCAAAACTGTATAGCCTGTATTTAGCTCATTCGAGATGAATGCTGCTATTTCATTTCTACGAGATAGATGTCGTATATTAGCGTTACTTTTTGTCCAATTTTATTTTCATCACCTAATAACCCATAAGCTAAGTACGATGGAACAATCAACTTTGCTTTCGCACCAACTTTCATTAGTTTTACAGCTTCATTAAGCCCAGATGGCTCCTCGTTCTTATCTACCTGAAACACTTTATTACCTAAGGTTACACTTGAATATATTTTATTGCCTTTTATATCAATAATACTGTATTCAATTCCAATAATTGAACCTGGTTCAGGCGTTTTACCAATACCTTCTTTATAAATATTATACCTGAGTCCCGATTTAGTTTTTTTAAAACCAGTCCAATGTCTTCTGTGTAGAAAGTCGTCAATCTGAGTATTTTCCACATCAATATATTTTTTATTCATTACAACTAGGG
Source organism: Bacteroidales bacterium (assembly GCA_023145955.1). Lineage (GTDB taxonomy): Bacteria > Bacteroidota > Bacteroidia > Bacteroidales > UBA1556 > UBA6267. Next base: position 6,574 of record JAGLDA010000042.1, on the reverse strand, counting down.
TTTCCTCTAATTGTGTTTTATCTATAATTACTTTTTTTGTATCATCATCATTACATGAATATACAAACATAATTATGGCAAAAAATAAAGTGAATAATTTCATTACTATTTATATTTTGAAGTTGGAAATAAGATTTTCAAGTTTCTTTTCAGTGTCTTTTAATGATAAAAAAGATTTTCCTCCGGCTGCATTAAAATGGCCTCCTCCCTCAAAATTCTCTCTAGCAAAAGCATTTACATTAAATTCCTTTTTGGATCTAAATGATATCTTTATCTTATCGCCCTTTTCTGTTAACAATGCGGCAAAGCAAATCCCCTTAATAGAAAGACCATAATTCACAATCCCTTCTGTAAGCCCTTCACTATCGCCAAATTGGCTAAGTTCTTCCTTTGAAAAAGATATATAAGCCGCTTTTTTATCAGGAAAAACTTTAAGTTTATCGTTAATTCCTAATCCTAAAACTCGAAGCCTTTCTATGGTATTATTATTAAAAATTATATCATGTGTTTCTTTAACATTAACTCCAAGTCTAATAAGTTTAGCTACTATCTCAAATGTACTTGGCTCATTGCAACTATATGCAAAAGACCCTGTATCTGTCATTATCCCAACAAATATATTAGTGGCAATATCTACATTTAAATACTTCTTAAAATTAGAATTATCCAAAATTTCGAATAGCAGCTCACATGTAGAAGATTTTTTTGGAAAAGAAAACATCAAGTCAAAATAATTCTCTTCAGGAAATAAATGGTGATCAATAAGTACTTTTTTTGCAGAGCTATCAAGCATCGCTTTCTCTACATTTGCAGTACGATGTGGAGCATTAAAGTCCATTGCAAAAAGTAAATCTGCCTCTACCACAGCATTATAAACTTCTTTTCCTTCTTTATCATGCACCAATATTGAGTCAATACCTACCATCCAATCAAGAAAATCTGGAGGAGTATTAGGGCATACAACCTTCACTTGCTTACCCATTTGCAAAAGCACATTACTTAATGCAAGTGCAGAACCAATAGTATCAGCATCAGGGCTTTGGTGGGTACATAATGTTATTTTATTAGCATCAGCAATTAATGCTTCAAGTTTTTGTATGTTTTTTTTATCTAAATTCATATTGTATATTTTGTTGCTGCAAAAGTAATGCTTTATAATTAGGAATTGAGAATTAGGTATTGGTATATTGTTATCAATAAGTTAATGCTATATTGGTTTAATTATGGAGCATTTGGCTAAGTGGTTTCCTGTCAGACTGAGTGATTTCCATAGGAAATCGTAAAGCTTGTATTAAGCTTAGTCGAAATGAAGCCTGATGAAATCCTATACCAAATCCTCCACTATTTCCTTAAGAGGTCTTACTTCATTTATATATTCTATAGACGGCCCTGCAACAAAGTATGTTTTATATGAAGCTCCAAAGGCGGATTTTTTTATTTGATTCATTCCTTGTACTGCAATAATTAATTTTAAAATTTTACGCAATTTCTTATGTTTAATCATCATGCGCATTAGAAAATTAGCTTCCGTACCAATTTTTTGAACATAGGGTGTATTAATTACTGTCAATGGAGATCCAGACAGATTTGAGGTACGTACTATATCATTCGCTTTATAATCAACTAGAGCCTGTTTATAATCATCAGAAACGCCACATTCTTCAGCAGCAATAAAAACAGTGCCAACACTAACTCCATCAGCTCCTGCAGCAAGCATTTCATCAATTTGAGATTTAGTAGCAACTCCACCAGCAGAAATAATTGGGATATCAAACTCGGCCTTTAGCTGAACAATAAGATCCTTAATTTTTATGTTGCCAGCATGCCCTCCAGCCTCTGCTCCCACTCCAATTATAGCATCAGCACCAAGGTCTACAACTTTTTTAGCATACTGCACATTAGTAACATCACAAAACACCTTTATGCCTTTTGGTTTAGCTTTTTCAATAACTTCACGTGGGCTTCCTAAAGAAGTAATAATAAAATCCACATTTTTTTCAATACACGTAATAAGCTGTTGAGGATATTTTGGATTCGATTTATTTACAATCAAGTTTATACCAAAAGGTTTATCTGAAGCCAATTTAATTTCATCAATTGCTGCTCTAAAATCATCATCAGTACGATAATTAAGAGCAGGGAAAGCAGCCGTAATTCCACTATTTAAAGCTTCAATAATCATTCGTGTATCAGAAACCAAAAACATTGGTGCCATAATTATTGGATACTGAACATTTAAAAGCTTAGTTAGTTTTGTATTATTCATTTCTGTTATAATTTTTATGGTATTTGTGTATACTGCAAATGTATAAAAAAAGCTAATAGGGTTTAAATCCTATTAGCTTTTTATGTATCGCTACTAATTGACGAGTAAAAAATAGCTCCTATTTAATAGGAACAATACCTGCAACTTTAACTTCGTATATTGAATCTCCAATATTCTTATCCCAACCTCTACGTTGGTACTCATATTTGCCATCGATAATAATTCCAGCACTAAACTTAGGGCTATCCTTTATATTCTCCTTAAACTTAAGAAAAAGATATACTGGCTCGCCATTTCCTTTTTCAAAAGATTGGCTCCATTCGTAATCAACAGCTATTGGGCTTACTTTTTTTGAAATACTGTTACCCTCATCATCCAAGAATACTATATTATATGGATCTGTTAGTCCAGTAATCATATATTCTACTACTTTAGTTTCTTCCTTTTTAGTACACGAAACTAGGCCTATGGCTACTATTATTATAACTATTAGTAATTTTTTCATAGTACTTATAAATTAGAAATTAAGGATTAAATTAACAAAAAGAACTCTTCCTGGCTCATAAATCCGCTCATTAGTACCAAGTATTCTGCGATTTAGATGCTCATAATATGTTTTATTAAGAATATTATTTACACCTGCAATTAAGCTTAAGTTTTGATTATATTTATACTTAATACTAGCATCTAATAATGCAAAATCTGGGGTTGTTAGTTCTTGCATGGATACGGATATTCTATTTTGAGATCCAGAATATCTTAAATTAAGTGAAGGCATTAATTTACCTTTCATACAATTATATGATAAGTTTATATTAGTATTAAACGGAGGTATTTCAGCAACAGGATCATTATTAATAGTTTCAATACCTGTAACTTTACCGTTAGCATCAAATATTAGATTTTCAGTTTCGCCCAAAGTACCCTGTGTAATTGCTGCAGTAACTGAGGCTCTAAATTTGTATCTACGAGGCGTAGCGTAAGTAAGTTCAAAACCATATATACTCGCATTTCCAATATTCTCAAATTTCTTTACTCCTAGCACTCCTTTGGTTAAAGGTTTTTGTACTGCTGGGGGAACATATTTTCCTCCTATATAGTTCTGCACAAATGAATAAAAAGCTGTAAGTTCTATTCCTCCATAAGTTTGATTCTGATATTTGTAAATAATATCAATTTCATTATTAACCTCTGCTTTCAATAATGGATTACCAATATACTCATAGTTATCATAACCAACAGGTAAGGTAATAATAAAACGTTCAAGCATATCAGGGCTACGAACTCCTCTACCTGCAGATAAACCAATGGACATATTCTCACCTATCTTACGAGACAAACCTGCACTAATGCTAAAATTTACTAAGCTAGAGTGAGTACTATCTGCCGGAGTTCCAATAATATCAACTTTATTTCCATTTATAAGAGAAATAGAATCTGAGTAAGAACTATTAAAATCGATACGAGAAGAAACAACAGCCTCCCATAAGTTATAATTATAGCGATATTCCATAAAGGCACCATAATTAGTTATTGAAGCATTATTCCATAATTTTTCATTTTTTACAATCACTTTATTATTCATAGGATTCTGACCAATCATAGTCTTCTCTCTAGTACCGTCTTTACTTATCTTATACATATCTGTACCAACAAATAGGTGTGAATTATTACTCGTATTTATACCTACTTCAGCTCTATATCCAAATCTCTTGGCAATAATATTAGAAACTGCTATTACTGTATCACCAAAACCTCTTTCCTTATTATCCATTGTATGGTCCACATCCGAGAAATAAACTTTAGCATTTATAGTCTCTATAAAATCCGAAACCTTAGTTGCAGAATAATCTGCAGAATAATACTTTGTAGCATCTAAACGTTCATCCATCGGTAAGGCCGGAAAATCAACATTATTAGCATAAAGATCTGAAAACGACAATATAATCTTATGATTCTCTACTGGAGCAAATCCTAATTTGGCAGTATAACCATACTTACTAAATGACGATTTATTTTTATTACCATCGCCATCAGTATAATCGCCATAAGCTGCATTATTACCTGATAATGAGAAGAAAACTTTTTTTCCACCCCCATATACAGTCATATGTTGGCGCTGACCATTCCAATTACTTTCGAAACCAAGATGAGCTTTTACATGCAATTGAAACTCATCGAAAGGACGAGGCGAAGAGGTAAGCAAATTTACAACGCCACCCATGTTTTCGCCAAAGCGAAGAGCAAATGGCCCTTTATATACTTCAATGGCCTCTATATCTCCAGCTTCCACATGAGCGGTGGTTGGATCCATTCTATTAGGACAACCACCTTCAATCTTCTGTCCATTGTCCAATTGAACATTTAGCTGAGAAAATTTAAATCCCCTAATTACAGGATCAAGATTAGCACCTCCCTTTCTTATAGCACTAATATTTGGAACTTCACGCATATAGTCAGCAATATCTCTTATTGGCCTTTGTTCTAAATCTGCCTCTCTAAGAACTACCTTTGAGTATGAATGGGTTTCAATTTTGTCGTCACGAATATCAACAGCAAGAAGTTCCTTTATATCAATAAACATGGCAATATTAAGCTCCACATTTTTACCATCAATAATAGTTACATCAATATTTTGAGTTTCATAGCCCAAATACTTAACTACTATAGAATATGTGCCAATAGGAATATTGGTTATTGAATAATAGCCTTTCTCATTACTAACACCGCCTTTGTTATTTAGGACTTTAATTTCAGCCCCACTAATTAGAGCCGAAGTGTAATTATCTGATATTATACCTGATACACTTCCTGTATTCTGAGCAAAGCTAAATAAAGGAAGCAAAATAAATAATAATAGAAGTCTTTTCATCATATTTTCATTTTATGGAGATTAGATTTAGTTAAATTTATATAGCTTTGACACCAAATATCAGAAAAAGTTGCGCAAAAAAAAAGCCGATAAAATCGGCTTTTAAAACAAGTATATGTTATATTTTTAGTAATTTCCAATTGGACTTCCAACGCGTGTCATTGCACAACGGAATCCAATAAAGGATTTACTTTGTTTTTCATCTAGGAATCGACGAGCACCAGGGCTCAACCAATATGCACCATCTCTCCATGATCCACCTTTATAAACTCTCGCTTGATCGTTAATCAAAGATGTTTTACCAAAATCGTACATCTTACCAGTACCATTAACGTCTTTATCTTGCCAATTATTCCAAGCATTATCTTGGTTATAATTAGAAGCATAATCACCATCAAGATAGTTCATATTATTAGACTTGCGATAATTTCTACGACTAAGGTTTTCTTCAATTGTTACTTCACGCTGACGTAATTCGCCTGGCTTAGCAACAATAAAGTCTGATATACCTTTAGCTATTTCAGCAGCAATATAAACAGTACTTGATGGGTTACCATATATTTTATCTTGAAGCATATCATCAAAAGCAATAGCAGCATCTTCATATCTACGCTCATTTTGCAATTCAATAACTTCTTCAAGTACCTTATCTAAATCATCTCTTAGTTTAACTTCATCATCATCCAAATCATTACTAAGATTAGCATAAAATCCATTCTCACTATTCAACCAATTCTTTATTCCTTCATAATCATAAATAGTATTATAAAGTTTGTCAGCAATAGCTCCAGTATTATCTCTTACATAAGTTTTATAAACGTTACCACGGAAAGAGTTATGTGATTCCATATCCTCAAAACTTAAAGGACGATAAACATCCATTACCCACTCGGCAACATTACCAGCCATATTATATAAGCCATAATCGTTTGGCCAATACGCATAAACAGGAGCAGTAATATCAGCAGCATCATTTAATGCACCAGCAACACCCATATAATCACCACGTCCACGACGGAAGTTAGCAACCATATCACCATAGTTATCATCAGCATCAGTACGAGTAATATGTCCATTCCAAGGATATAAACGACGTTCTACAACTCTTTCATACATAGTGTTACCTATTAAACCAAGAGCTGCATATTCCCATTCTGCTTCAGTTGGGAGTCTATACTTAGGAAGTAAAATACCATCTTCCATACGAGCTCTACGAAGTCCACCACCATTAGGCGAAATATCAATTAGCTGCTTATCACTTTCTTCACCAATACCATTAATAGATGTTACCATATAAGCATCTGTATTAAAATGGTTATCTGCCGTTGGGCTTTCTTGATGATTAAGTACACCTATTGAAACCAAGATAAACTCATTAACTCTATCACTACGCCATGAGCAATAGTCACGGGCCTGTAGCCAATTTACTCCCACAA
>JAGLDA010000041.1 GCA_023145955.1 Bacteroidales bacterium | reverse complement strand
TTGCTTATTTCCCTACTTCATCTTTCTCTTCTAATGTAGGAGAAGATATTTTTATGATATCTGTAGGTGTAGGAGCAGCTTCTACTATCACTTCTTTTGAATTATGTATTTGGACTGACACTTCAGGTCATGGTGCAACTACAGTAATGTCACAAACTATTACTGGCTTAGTTGATGGTTGGAATCAAATTGCACTAACTACTCCTTATACTCTTGGAACTGACGCTGTATTTGTTGGTTATAGAATGACAACTTCTGGTTACAGTATTGGTTGTGATGATACTCCTGCTACTGGCGGTGTTGGTGATATGTTACAAGACCCAACTACTGGTGATATTACTCACCTTGGTGCAATTGGTTTTGGAGATATGTCTATTAAAGCTCACGTAGGTTCATTAGAAGCTGTTGAAGCTGAATTGGTTAGCGTTAATAATGATAAATACATCATAGCAGCAAATTCTGCTTCAGTATATATTATTGGATCTGTTAAAAATAATGGTTCAACTGACATTTCAACTTTTGACGCAATATATTCTATTAATGGAGGAACTCCTGTAGCAGTATATAACGTTACTCCTAACGCACCAATTCCATTTGGTGGCGTGGCAGGTTTTAGTCATATGACTACAGCTGACTTTTCTGTAGCTGGAGATTATGAAGTAGAACTAACTATTTCTAATATTAATGGTTTAGGAGACGATTCCGATGTTACTGATAATTCTAAAATAAAAACTATCACTTCTTTAAGTCAAGAAGTTCAAAAGAAAGCTTTACACGAAGTTTTAACTTCATCAACATGTGCACCATGTGCTACTGCTAACCCAGTTATTGATGGCGTTGTTTATGAGAACAACCTTGATAAAGCTACTTTAATTAAGTATCAAGTTAGCTGGCCAGGTGCTGGTGACCCATACCAAAACCAAGAGTCTCATGATAGAGTTCTTTATTATGGTACTACTGGTGTTCCTGATTTTAAAATAGATGGTATTAATACTATGTGGGGAGGTTCGTATAACCAATCTGCTCTTGATGGTTTTACTGATGCTCCAGCTATTGCAACTATTTCGGGCACGGCTACTTTAACAGGAACAACTATTAGTGTAAATGTAGATTTTAATGCAATTACTGATATTAGTGGCGACTTAGTTGCTCAGATTGTAGTTGTTGAGAAAACAACAACTGGTAATGTTGGTAGTAATGGCGAAACTGAATTTTATAATGTAATGATGAAATTCTTACCTGGCACTTCAGGAACTGCTATTACTAATTTCGCTGCTCCATATACAGCACAGAATGTAACTTTAAGCGCTGACTTATCTGCAACTAATGTTGAAGATTTTTGGGGTTTAAAAGTAGTAGCTTTCTTACAAGATAATGATACTAAAGAGGTGTTACAATCAGAGTATATAAGCGTAGCTTCTGCACTTAATGAGTCAAGTAACTCTATATATAATATCTTCCCTAACCCAACTACTGGTATTGTAAATATCGAAGGCACACAAGATGCTCAAGTTATTATTTATAATATGATTGGTGAGGTTATTTATGAGAATGATAAAGCTGCTAGCGTTACTGTTTTAGACTTATCTTCTTATGCTGTAGGTAACTATATCGTAAAAATTATTAATAATAATGAGGTTACAACACAAAAAATTGTTCTTACTAAATAAGAATAATTAAATAATATACAGAGCCCCTAATTCTATAATTGAATTAGGGGCTTTTTTATTTATATAGTACAAAACCCTTGTGTATTATATATTATCTTAAAAAAACATAATCACATAATACTCAAACAAAAATTTAATATCTTTGCATCCATACACATACAATAAATTATATACCTATGAAAAAGTTTTACATTACAATTATTTTGTCACTATTAGTTGCAGCATTATATGCACAAACAGCTGGAATTACTGACCATAATGGTGATGCTGTTAATGCTGGAGATACTGTTTACTATTTTAGTCATGATATGTACACTTCTCATGAAGTAGCCCTCACTGTAAAGAATACTTCATCTGCTACAATTACATATAAAGTAAAGCGTACTGATATTTCATTAGTAAGTGGATCTAGCGCTTCTTTTTGCTGGGAACAATGTTACCCACCTTCAACTTATATATCACCCAATGGTGTAGCAATAGCTGCAGGAGCATCTTCTAATCCAGGACAATTGCAAGCGGATTATAAAGATAAAGATAATGAAGGTTCTTCAATAGTTGCCTATACTGTTTTTGATGAAACTGATGTTAATGATAGTATGTATTTTATTGTGAAATATACAATTACTGATAATACTAGTATTAATGACAATAAGAATTCTTTAAAATATAGTAATGCATACCCTAACCCAGCTAAGGATTATTTTATTATTGATTATAATTTCAATAATGCTTCCATAGCAAAAATTGAGCTATTGAATGTATTAGGAAGTATAGTACTTACTCAAGAAATATCTACAATTGAAAATATGGCTAAAATTAAAGTTAGCAATCTTAATGCAGGAGTTTATTTCTATAATATTATTGTAGATGGAAATAGAGTTGAATCTAAAAAAATTATTATAAAATAAATTTAATACTAAGTATTTTAAAAGAGCAATATTCAATGAATATTGCTCTTTTTTTGTTTATACATTAGCATTAAAAGTTTATAATTCTTAAGATCTACCTTTCTACTATTTTTCAATAAAATACTTATTATTCTGCAAAAAATCCTTACCTTTGGCTTTCGAGTAATGATTAATATACAATCAATAACACTAGATAAATGACACATTTAAAAGAAGGCGATATTGCTCCGGATTTCACCACAGTAGATGAGCAAGGCAATACCATTTCCCTAAAAGATTATAGAGGCAAAAAGCTTATCCTTTTTACTTACCCAAAGGCTATGACTCCTGGCTGCACTGCGGAGGCTTGTAACCTTAGTGATAACTATGAAATGCTTAGCGAAAAAGGATTTGCAATAGTTGGACTTAGTGCTGATGACACGAAAAAACAAATTCGTTTTAAAGAAAAATACAACTTTCCATATCCTCTAATTCCTGATACAGAAAAAGAAGTTCTTAAGCTATATGGAGCATGGGGATTGAAGAAAATGTATGGTAGGGAATATGATGGTATTTTCAGAACAACTTTTATCATAAATGAAGAAGGCGTTATTGAGAGGATTTTTAAAAAAGTAAAAACTAAAGAACATACTTTGCAAATACTTGAAACATACTAGTATTTTATAAGTAATAATAAAATTGTAAACAAATAATAATAATATAATGGCAAAAGATCAGAAATCAGAGAAGTTAAAAGCATTACAATTAACTCTTGATCAAATAGAAAAGAACCACGGAAAAGGCAGTATTATGCGCCTTGGTGATGAGCAAGTAGACGATATAGAAATTATCCCTACAGGTAGTATTGGACTTGATGTTGCATTGGGCATAGGTGGATTTCCACGAGGTAGAGTTGTTGAGATATACGGCCCAGAATCATCAGGAAAAACAACATTGGCAATCCATGCCATAGCTGAGGCTCAAAAATTAGGTGGAGTAGCTGCATTTATTGATGCAGAGCACGCTTTTGATAGATTTTATGCAGAAAAACTTGGTGTAGATACTGATAATTTGTTAGTAGCTCAACCTGATAATGGTGAGCAAGCATTGGAAATTACCGACAGCTTGATTCGCTCTGGCGCAATAGATATTATCGTAATTGACTCTGTAGCAGCACTAACCCCAAAAAGTGAAATTGAAGGTGAAATGGGAGATTCTAAAATGGGTCTTCATGCACGCCTAATGTCGCAAGCATTACGAAAATTAACTGGCGCAATTAATAAAACTGGCACAACATGTATTTTCATAAACCAGCTTCGTGAAAAAATTGGAGTAATGTTCGGCAATCCAGAAACTACAACTGGTGGTAACGCTCTTAAGTTTTACGCTTCGGTACGTATAGATATTCGCCGCTCAACTCAGATTAAAGATGTTGACCAAGTGAAAGGTAACCGAGTAAGAATAAAAGTTGTAAAAAACAAAATGGCACCACCATTTCGTATGGCAGAACTTGATGTTATTTATGGCGAGGGATTTTCTAAAGCAGGAGAGTTAGTGGACCTCGGTGTAGAATATAATATTCTTAAAAAGGCTGGATCATGGTTCTCATATGGAGAAACCAAATTAGGGCAAGGTCGTGAGGCCGTAAAACAACTAATGAAGGATAATCCAGAATTAGCTGATGAGGTAGAAGCTAAAATTAAAGAAGCTATTCAAAATAAATAATACGGATTTTTTTTAATTCAATTATATTTCTAAAATAGAGATATACATAACAAAAACTACTTCATTAGCATAATTTTCAATACTATGCTAATGAAGTTTTTTTTAAATATAATAAATTATGAAGTATTCACTTATAATTCTCTTACTGTTTATATTCTCTTTGACTTCTTGTCAAAATGATAATGCTGCGCAAGAAAATACCATAGAAAACTTGAGTATTAAACTAGAGAATGACCCTCAAAATATTGACTTATTAGAAAAACGTAAAACATTATATTTACAGCAGAACCAGACTGACAAAGCTATTGCTGATTTGCAACAATGCATTAATATTTCGCCAAATGACTCTAAATACTATATTGAGCTTTCCGATTTATTTATGAAAGAAGGCAAGGTTAATAATACATTAGCTCTATTGGAAAAGGCATCTAAAGTTGATCCAAACAATTCCACTGTATGGGTAAAAGTGTCCGAAATATACCTTCTTTATAAGAAATATAATGAGGTAATTAAATTTGCTAATAAGGCTTTAGAGGTAGATCAATATAATGATAATGCATTTTTTGTAAAAGCATATGCATTTAAAGAGATGGGAAATACTGAAGCTGCTATTAATAATTTTCAGGAATGCCTAAAAAACAACCCTAATAACTATAGTGCTAATATTGAATTGGGAGCAATATATTCTCAATTAAATAATGATTTAGCAATAATATCTTATAATAATGCCATAGCAATAGATTCTAGCAATATAAGTGCATTCTATAATCTAGGATTATTTTATCAAAATAATGATAAACTAAATGAAGCTATCGGTACTTATAATACTATTATTGAGATGGACTCTCTTTTTCCATACAGTTATTACAATATTGGGTATATATATTTGGAATTGCTAAAAATCACTGATATGGCAATTCCTAATTTCACTAAAGCAATACAAGTAAAACCTGATTATAAGGAAGCATACTTCAATAGAGCTTTATGTTATGAGGAAGTTGGGAATGTAATGGAAGCCCGAGAAGATTATAAAAAGGCATTACAAATTGACCCACAATATGAGTTGGCAATTGTAGCGCTAAACAGAGTAGAAGCAACTATTTACGAAACAGAATAAACCATTAAACATATATAATTATGAACAAATATTATACAATAATCTTAGCAACTATTGCATTATTTATGTTTTCTTGCGAGAATGTAAACATTAAGAAATCAACATTGGATTCAGAATCAGCCTCAAGTAGTGTTGAATTTATTAATCCAGGCATTATGACTCCTGAAGTTTTATGGAAGCTTGGCAGGGTTTCGGAAGTACAGGTATCACCTGACGGCAAGAATATCCTTTTTGCTATTACACGTTATGAACTAGCTGAAAATAAAGGCGACAAGAATATATTTGTCATGAGTGCTGATGGTGGAGAGCCTACACAACTTACTTTCTGCAAAAAGAGTGAGTATAATGGCATTTGGAATGCTGATGGTAGTAAAATTGGGTTCATTTCTCAGAAAAGTGGAGAATCTCAAATGTGGGAAATGAATATAGATGGAAGCAATAAAAAACAAGTGTCTGATATTAAGGGGGGAATTGGTTCTTTTAAATATAGCACTACTGGTAATAAAATTGCTTTTAGCAAAAGTGTGAAGATAGATGCAACTACCTTAGATTTATATCCAGATTTACCTAAAGCAAATGCCAAAATTTATAATGACCTTATGTATCGTCATTGGGACCATTGGGCTGATGAAAATTATAGTCATATTTTTATTGCAAATTACAGCAATGGCAAACTTGAAAATTCTAAAGATTTGATGAGCGGCGAAAGACTTGATGCTTCAATAGGAAATTGCTCATGGAATAATGATGATACAAAATTAGCTATTAGTTATAAGCGACTTTTTGGAAAAGATTTTGCTATTAGTACAAATACTGAAATATATATTTACGACTTAGTGAATGATTTTGACAACGAACTCACTAACAGCATTAATCTAACAAAAGAAGGTTTTGAAGGTTATGACAATGGTCCTGTTTGGTCTCCTGATGGCAACATCCTAGTTTGGTCGAGTATGGCTAAAGATGGTTTCGAATCAGACAAGAATCGTATAATGGTTCATAATTTCGCTACTGGTGAAACCGTAGATTATAGCGAAGGTTTTGACCAAAGCTCTACAGATTTTGTTTTCAGTGCTGATTCTAAGGTTATATACTTCATCTCTGGTATAGAAGCTACATACCAAATTTACTCTATTGGCGTAGACAATAAAACTATTAATCAAATAACAAATGGAGATCATAATTACCAAAGTATAGCAATAGCTGACCACAAACTAATTGGTAGTAAGATGAATATGAAAATACCAACAGAAATATATTCTATTACTGGTATTGGCGAAGAAACTCAATTAAGTTTTACAAATAAGGAAATATTAGACAAAGTAACTCCTGCCGAATTTGAGAAAAGATGGGTAGAAACTACTGATGGAAAAAAAGAACTTGTATGGGTTATTTATCCACCAAATTTTGATAAAAACAAGAAATACCCAGCACTATTATATTGCCAAGGTGGACCTCAATCAGCTGTAAGTCAATTTTTCAGCTATAGATGGAATTTCCAAATAATGGCATCAAATGGATATATTGTAGTCGCTCCAAACCGCAGAGGATTGCCGACATTTGGTCAAGAGTGGAACGACCAAATTAGTGGCGATTATGGAGGACAAAATATGGATGACTACCTTTCAGCAATTGATGAATTAGCTAAAGAACCTTATGTAGATGAGAACAATTTGGGCGCTATTGGTGCAAGTTATGGTGGTTATAGTATTTATTGGTTAGCCGGTCATCACGAAGGTAGATTTAAAGCTCTTATATCGCATTGTGGTATTTTTGATTTGCCAAGCATGTATGCTGCCACTGAAGAGACTTTCTTTGTGCAACATGACCTAGGTGGCGCACCATGGGAGAAAGAACAACCTAAAAGCTATAAGCAATTCAATCCAAGAAATTTTGTAGGTAATTGGGATGCCCCAATTTTAGTTATAACTGGAGGCTACGATTTCCGTATTCCTTATGCTCAATCTATGCAGGCTTTTAATGCAGCTCAACTAAATGATGTTCCAAGTCGCTTTCTTTTCTTTCCTGATGAGTCTCACTTTGTTGTTCAGCCACAAAATTCAGTTTTATGGCAAAGGGAATTTAAAGGATTCTTAGATAATTATTTGAAACCAACAAAATAGTTTATACAATAGCATAATGAAGTCAGAGAAAAAGATTGTTTTTTCTCTGACTTCATACTTTAAAAAAAATTCCAAATGAACTATATCATTAGTTTTATTTTTGTTGCAATTAGCGTATTCGCTATTAATAAAACAAAAATATTTAGAATAAAAAGTCTACCGAAAGTATGGATTAATATTGCCTTTGGAGCAAAACTATTTGCAGCAATAGCAATGCTTACTATTTACTCTAGATCAGAAAGCATAAAAAAAGATGCTGATATATTTCGTTATTTCAATGACTCAAAAGTTATATTTTCTGCATTGCAAAATGGAGAACCTCTTAATTATTTAAAACTCATTACTGGAATAGATAGTAACAATAAAGACTTAGATAAATATTATATTCAAATAAATAATTTTGAACATAAAGAATCCATAAATACAACGAGTAATAAGTTTTTTATTCGCTATTTAGCCTTCCTAAGCATTTTTACTTTAGGTACTTATGGAGGCATAGTAGTTATAACTACTTTTCTTTCATTTACAGGACTATGGTGGATTTTCTTATTCTTTTATTCAAAACTCAGAAACTTAAAATGGGTAATTTTTGCTATAATATTTTTCACTCCTAGTATTCTATATTGGACATCTGGAGTGCTTAAAGAAGGCTTACTAATATTTGCACTAAGTCTTATATTAAATTGTGGCAACTATGCTTTGCAGGGCAAGCATCCAATCAAAAGAAGTATAATTATACTATTATCATTTTTAGTTATTTTCAGTATCAAACCCTTTATATTATTCATTCTTATACCACCAATATTAGCATACTTATGGTTACACTTTAGGCCAACACAACGCACCCTTATTCCATACTTTATGATGGGTTTTATTGCATTTAGCTTTGCAAGTGAATCTGGAAAATATATGGAACATAGCGTTTTTGATTTGCTCTTAGAAAAACAATTGCAGATCACAGACCTAGCAATATCAGAAAACTCAAGCAGCTTAATTTCACCAATAGCATTCCAGGCAAATTCCCTCTCTATAGCTGCAAATTCGCCAATAGCAGTAATAAACACACTTTTAAGACCAATGCCATGGGAAGTAAATAACATTTTTTCATTTTTTTCCACTATAGAAAACATGTCCATATTAGCGCTAATAATTCTAATAATTATTTTCCCAAGAAAAGATGTCGATGACCCTAGTTTGGTATGGTTTTCCTTTGTTTTTTCTATAAGTCTATTTGTAGTTATTGGTTTGGCAACACCTGTTTTAGGAGCTCTTTCAAGATATAGGGTTCCTGGCTTAATATTTTTTCTTCTGGGATTGGTACAGTTATTAGATATTGAAAGAATAAAAGGAATTATTAGTAAAAAATAAGTATTTTTGAAACTGAATATAATATAGGTTTTTCTATCATAATTAATTGATATAAAATTAAATATAAACCATCATGATAATAATAACAGGAGCAGCAGGCTTTATTGCAAGTGTATTAATAGGTGCATTAAACGACGAAGGTATCACAGATCTTATATTAGTAGATAAATTTGGCGAACCTACTAAAATGAAGAATTTAGAGAATAAAGTTTATAGTAAGCTTATTGAACGTGATATATTTATTGATTGGTTCAAAACTAATAGTTCTGAAGTAGATTTTATTTTTCATATTGGAGCTAGAAGTGCAACAACGGGTTTTGATAAATCTGTTTATGATGAACTAAACCTAAACTATAGCAAGGATGTATGGAATATATGTACAGAGGCTAATATCCCTCTAATTTACGCCTCTTCTGCTGCAACCTATGGCAATGGTGAGTATGGATATAATGACGACCATAACTTAGTAGAACAGCTAAAGCCACTAAACTTATATGGTGAGTCAAAAAATGATTTTGACAAATGGGCATTAGAGCAAGTTAAAACTCCACCGCATTGGTATGGAATGAAATATTTTAATGTTTATGGACCAAATGAGTATCATAAAGGAAGAATGGCTTCGGTTATTCATAGTGCCTTTCATCAAATCAAGGAAACTGGTGGCATGAAACTATTTAAATCTCATAATCCTGATTATAATGATGGAGGACAACTTCGTGATTTTGTTTATGTTAAAGATGTGGTGGAGGTTATGATGTTTCTGTGGGAATATGAGGCAGCATCAGGTTTATATAATGTAGGTACAGGCAAAGCTCGTAGCTTCTTAGATTTAGCAAAAGCCACTTTTAAAGCTATGGGAGTAAAAGAAAATATTACTTTTATTGACACCCCTGTAGATATAAGAGATAAATACCAGTACTTTACTGAAGCTAATATGGATAAACTCTTGAACCAAGGATACGGAGTTCCTTTTTATAACCTCAACGATGGAGTTGAAGATTATGTAAAAGAATTTCTCCTAAAAGAAGATTATTATTAATATAAATTAGCTCTTTCCATTACAATAATAACTTTTAGTAAGTGTCACCACTAATTGAAGTGTGAAAACTGTCATGCACTTAACCTAATTAGTTGTAAAATATTGATTAGAATCTTCGTTTATTATATCGAACTCTTTTCACTCTATCTTCAGAAATATTAGGCAAATCAGAAAATGACAACATCTTATATAATACAGTGATTATCAATAGTATTACAAGAAATACATAATCAAATATGCTCATAAAATTTGGCATATTATCAACAAACATAAATATACTATCGAAGTTTAATTCTCTAAAATAGAAAATTATGTGATCGATAGAAATATAGGACCTATCTATATATGCTTCTAAAAAATAGTCGTAATAATGCTCGAAAATTAAGTATTTTGCTAAGAGAAATGTAAATGCTGCAAATAGTAAATTGAAAAATATTTTTCTAGCTTCTCCTTTTTCTACCATAAATAAGTACGACACTATTGATTGCATAAATACTGATAAAAAAGAAATTATATAAATCAAATAGTAACCATATAAAACTTGGAGGTAAAATGCTGATACTGCACCAAAAACTGACAGTAATAAAACTAGCAATAAATATTGCCAATGAAGAGCTTCATTTTGCTGAACATAATTCCTTACTTTTAAAAGAAACGACATTAATAATTGTTTAATGCATTATCAACCTCTAATGGCTTATCGGTATATTTAAAAGATAAGCGAAATACAAATTCATTAGCAATTTCTGTATACTCATCCACAGAAAGTTTGTCAACCTCTTTTAAGTATGCCATTTGCGAATATTTTCTCAAAGAAGAAAGATAACCTCTTATTATTTGATACAAATAGCTATTAAGGTTTGACAACTTATCGGTACGAGAAGTACTAAGCCATATTCCGTTATTATATGCTCCCACAGCATAATTATAATCACTGCCAAAGCTAAGCATTTGCTTTTCTACAAAGCTAGGAATGCTATCTATTTCTGTGATTATTCTCTCAATTTCAGTATTATAACCATCCTTAATAATCTCTAGCACCATTTTGTCATCAAATTGTCCTTCGAAACAAGGTGGGGGCTCCACTCCTACTTTTATTGTATTTCTATTAGGGATACCAACCATTATCTTTTTATCCATATCAAACAGCAAATAAGGCCATTGCTCAATTTTCTGCACACAATACTTCTCTGTTAGGAAATCCGTTAAATCCCCCAATGTATTTATAGAATCTACAGGAATCAATAATTGTTGGTATGGTTGTTTGAAAATATTTTCTTCGCGCTCGCTCATATCCTTATTACTACACGAAAATAATGTGATAATAACAACAAGTATAAGACTATATAAATACTTCATCGAATTAATGTTTTCTAATAATAATGAATAATGCGGGATTAGTGCCCTCTTTACTTAAGTTCAAGCATTAAGCAAACTACAAAGAATTGCACTGTTTATCTATTTTAATATATTTTCAGATTCAGACTTAAGCTTCTTCTTATCAATTGGAGAAACACCTACTTCTTCGCATACTAATCCACCAGCAAGGTTAGATAATTTAGCAGCTTCTACGGCATTCAATCCTGCTGCTAACGCCAATGTTAGAACTGAAATAACTGTGTCACCAGCTCCTGAAACATCAGCAATATTGCGAACTATTGCTGGAATATGAGTTTGCAAATTCCTTTCACAAATTAATATTCCATGTTCCGAAAGAGTAACCATCACCGTTTCTAAATTATTCTTACGAAGCAACTGCATGGCGGCATCTCTTATTGCTGGGATATTACCATTCTCAATTTCTAAATCACAACCTTCTTTTATTTCTTTAAAATTCGGTTTCAGTAATGTTAGGTTAGTAAAACTATTAAAATTTCTCTTTTTGGGATCAACTGTTACTATAATTTTTTTCTTTTTAGCAAGTTTAATAACCGATTTTATAAGATTAGGAGTAATACTTCCTTTATCATAATCTTCAAAAATTATAGCATCAATACTCTCACTTTCTACAATTTTAGTAATCCTATTTAGAAGATCTTTTTCTTCATGCCTATTAATAAAATATACAACTTCCTCATCAACTCTCAGCATTTGTACATTATTTCCAATAACTCTAAATTTAGTGGTTGTTGGCCTACTTTTACTTCTTACAATACCCTTATTACTCATTTTCCTTTTAGAAAGGAGTTCGATAAACTCATCCCCTCTAACATCACTACCAATTACAGAACAAAGATATGGCGTTGCTCCCAGAGCCATTATATTTAATGCAACATTAGCGGCACCACCCATCTTACTATTTCTACCCTCCACAGATACTACAGGCACTGGAGCCTCAGGAGATATTCTATCAACACTTCCAATTAAGTATGCATCAACCATTACATCTCCAATAATAAGTACATTCTTATTTTCGATATTAGCAAATAATTTCTCTATAGCTTTCTTTGTCATGAATAATAATATTAGGTTTAATAGTGCTAAAGTACAAAGGTATTAATTATTGCGTATAGTAATTGAATAAAAAATAATTTTTATCTTTAATTCAATTTCTCAAGAAAAGCCCACATTTTTTCTACAGCAATTGCACGATGGCTTATTTTATTTTTTTCTTCTAGCGTCATCTGGGCAAAACTCCTATCATAACCATTGGGAACAAAAATAGGATCATACCCAAAGCCTTTACTCCCAGCATAATTAGTTATTATTTTACCATCTATTTCTCCAACAAAAAAATACGTTTCACCTTTCAGTTTTAAGCAAATAGTAGTAGAAAATTTTGCATTTCTGTTGGCCTTACCTTCCAATTCTTGCAATACTTTTTTATTATTATCATCAAATGAGCAATCTTCTCCTGCATAGCGTGCAGAAAACACTCCAGGACGATTATCTAAAGCCTCTATCTCTATTCCTGAATCGTCAGCAAAGCAATCATGCCCATATTTATCAAGTACCCATATGGCCTTCTGCTCGGCATTGCCAATAAAAGTATTTGCAGTTTCTGGAATATCATCATTACAATTTATATCCCTAAGGCTAAGTATCGTAAACTTTGATGATAATTTTGCTCTTACTTCTTCAATCTTATGAGCATTATTTGTGGCAAAGACTATTTTTTTCATTGTTTATTTTTATAAAAAAAGGGGAAAGCCACAAATGACATTCCCCTTTTATAAAATATTTTTTATTGTTTTCTAATAAAAGAAGAACATATTGCTTTCAATATCTGCATTTTTTTCTAATGGAGTATATGCATTTGTAGCTTTAGGATTTCTTTGATTAGGATATACTTTTTGAGCAAAAACACTAGCACTTCTTTGCTGCATATATTGTAAATCGTTACTAGCAGGAATTTGTCCTTTATCCAATACTTTAAAGTAATATAAACCTTGGTCTCCAGCTATTGGCCCTTCAATCTTATCAGCATCTGCTGATGCCATACGGCTAATAATTCTAGGCTCTGGTCCATATTTCTGAAGAGAATATGTAGAAAAAGCAATAAGAGATGTATCAACCTGAGCATTAAACTCTGAAGCCTGCTCAAGACTATTTACATTTGCCATTTTCTCTTTAAGTATGCTAGCTTTTACTTTAGCTATCACCAAAGGAGCTATATACTCTTTTACATCCTCTAAAGGCAAAATACCTTCTGGGCGGGTTTCTGTTAATACAGCAACAACTACTCTATCTTCAAAATCAAAAACCTTAGAAATATCACCAACATTAGTTTCAGCATCAAACATCCACTTTACAACATCACGAGAATTTCTAAGCCCTGTAACGCCACCACTTAATTCAGATACAAATTCACCCTTAATAACGTTAAGACCACTATTAGCAGACGCCGTATCAAAAGCTTCATAAGTTCTATTAACAGCAGCAAATTTTATTGCTTTACTATAAGATTCGTTAAAAGTTTCTTGAGAGAATACTATTGGCAAATCTATCAAAGCAATTTTAATCTTTGGTGTTTTCTCTAGTTTATCATCAATACGAATCACACTATAACCAATAGTTGTTTCTACAACAACTATATCACCAATACTACCATCAATACAAGCATCGTTAATTTCAGCAAGCATAGCACCATCTTTAAACCAACCAAATTCTCCTTTTGTTTCCACAGCTTTAGGGTCATCAGATTTTAGAAGTAAAGTTTCAAACGAAGAATCATCATTAGCTACAACATCTCTAATGCTATCAGCTAATGCACGAGCTCCAATTTTAGTTCTAGTTATTCCTTGAGCACCATAAGCACCAGCATAAGAAATAAGAATTTGACTAGCCTTTAATGAATCAGGACGAGAATCTTTAGACATTATTCTTGCAATATGGTAAGCAGAATTTTCTTCCCAAGGGCCTAATACAGTCCCTACTTCATAAGTAAACGCTGCAGAATCAATATATACCGATAAAGAACCTTTTGATACCCATGAGCTATCATATCTATTATCACCTACTCTGTTTACAATATAAGAAACTTCTCTTCGCTCAGCTACCTTCATTTCATTATAATACTCATCAATTTGAGAACGTAGATCAACTACATCCTTATTGCTTGGGCGAACTATCCAAGATACATAATCAATCTTACGTGATTCCATCTCAGCATTAAATTCGTTTTTATGCTCATCGTAATAAGCTTGGTAATCAGCGTCAGTAGCCACTGCATCTTCATCAGAAATAATATTGTAAGAAGCGCCAAAATAAGCAACCTGATTACTAACATTATTATCAATAAAATCCATTTCAGCCAATGCCTTAGGTAAATAATAAGCCTTTACTATAAGGTTATTATATTTAGTTTCCATAAGAACATCCTTAAAGCTATTCTTAAATAAGCCCCATTGTTGCTTATATTCCATTGCTTGACTTCTCTCTTCAGCATTTTCGCTATTTACACCTCTTTCAATAAAATCGAAGAAACCCTTTACTTGATCTTGAGCAATTTGCCCATTATAATCACCTGTAAAGAATCTAATAACCTCTCTATTAGGAGTTACGCTATATATATTACTCATAAACTCATCCATTGAGATTTGAGCATTTGAAGATCCAACTGGTACAAGGAGACCAATTTTTGTCATTTGCTGACGCATAATAACTTCTCTCTTTGTGATATTCCACACATCTATAGTGTTCTCGTAAGACTTTTCTGTAGATAAAGGCTCATTATATCTATCAGCCTGAAGGCTTACCTTTCTACTGAAATCTTGAACACCTACTTTCTCTCCATTAATCAAGGCAATTTTATCTCTATCAATATTATTGTTTTGTCCTAAGTTTTTGAATAAATCACCCAAAACGAAGGCCGCTAATGCTAAGCCAATAATTACTAATAATAAGCCTGATTTTTCTCTAATTTTTCCTATTGCTGCCATTGTGTATTATTTATTTAAGTTGGCAAATGTACGGACAAATTATAAAATTTAAAAATAAAGTTTTGTGATAATTTAACTAAGACAAGAAACGCCTTAATAAGCTGATTATATGTTTTTTAGAATCGCTAAAGGATGTGCAATCTTATTGTTTCTACTTTAGCATTACTAGCTTTTATTATTTCAAAGGAGTAATTTTGGAATATTACCACTTCTCCAATTTGAGGAATGTTTTCATGAATAGTTGTAATCAATCCTCCTAAAGTTTCGTATTCTTCGGAAATTGGGAAATTAAAACTGTAAATTTCATTCAAATAATCAATTTCTAAGCGAGTAGAGAATACATATGTATTTTCATCAATTTTTTCCTCAGTAAGTTCTTCTTTATCAAATTCATCTTCTATTTCACCAAAAATCTCTTCTATAAGATCTTCCATAGTAACAATACCTGCTGTGCCACCAAACTCATCTAAAACAACAGCTATACTAGTATTAGAATTAATCATTTTATTAAGCATTTTATTCGCGGGCATAGTGCCAGGAATAAAATCAATATCACGCAAAACAGAGGATATACTTTGGGGATTATTAATAAGGTCGTAGGAATGTACATATCCAATAATATTATCAATATCTTCCTCAAAAACAAGAATTTTGGAATGCCCTGACTCTTTATATATTACTTTAAGCTCCGCAAGACTACTACCTTTTTCTATTCCCCTTATTTCTGCTCTAGGCTCCATACACTCACGTATTTTGGTGGTTTTAAAGTCTATTGCATTCTGAAAAATTTGTAAATCTGTCTCTATTTCTTCACTATCGCTATCATTACCACCTTTAAACTCTTCAATATAATTATCAAAATCAATTGTAGAAAACTTATACGTCTGATTAGATATATCTGCCCCAAATATTTTGTGAAGAATAAACTCTGATGTTTTAATAAAAGTCATTACAACTGGTGACATTATATAGTATACAACCAACAATGGGACACTGAAAAACTCCATCATTCTATTAGCCATTAGGCGAAAGGTTGCCTTGGGAATAAACTCAGCAAAAATCAGAATAATTATGGTCGAAATAATAGTATTTGCAAACAATAGAACAACGCTATTCTGCATAAATTCTGGCATTATAGACAATAATCTAGGATTGAGAAACTCCTCCATATACATTCCATATATCACCAACGAAATGTTATTACCCAGCAATAGCATCGCAATAAACTTTGCCTCTCTAAGATTAAACCAGGAAAGAATTTTGCCAGAAATCTTATTTCGGCTTTTATCTAATTCTATTTTAAGCTTATTTGCAGAAACAAAGGCTATTTCAACTCCAGAAAATAGAGCGGAAAAAAGAATACTAACCAATATGATTATAATAATTGTATCCATAATTAGTATGAGTCGAAATCATCAAATTCATCTTCCTCAACATTTTTACTCTTCTTTTTTGAGGGACTTTGTTCTCCAGACTTAGTTTTACTAGGTTTTTTATTTACAGGTTCACTCTTAGAATCACTTTTTTCTTTCTCTTCAGACTCTATATCAAATTCACCATGAGGGTTTATTATTTCATAGTCGGTAAACGTTTCATCAGCAATAAGACCATCGCCAAACAATGTTTTACCATCTTGAATTACCCTTACTGGTTCATTTGTAAAAATACTCTTTTTCTTTTGATCCCAGGTTAATAGCTCTGTAAATAGTTTATCTCCCTTTTTATTTGTAGCAATCACATCAATTCTAGCCTCCATAATATTCTTATCGACATAATTTATTGCATACTCGGACTTTAAATTAGATTTCACTTTTCCTAGCTCGTCATAAAAAACAAGCTTCATCCCCTTCGGCATTTCCAGGTATTCTTCATCAGTAGGGTATCTATTTACTTCAGGACTGGTCATTTTCATAACCATAATACCCGAATCAGTATAATTCATAATTACATCGTAGGAAGATTCAATGGGCGTTGTTTCGTCAACGGTGAGAGAATTAACTACTGCAATATCATTTTCGCAACTATATATAAATACAGCTATTGCTAAAATCAATAATAATTGAATATATTTTCTAAAAAACAAATTAAGCATAATATACTATTAAATAATTTGTGTAAAAATAATCATTTACTTTTTATAAGATTAAAAAAAATAGGAATAAATTTCTTTATCCCTATTTTATAGTATTTAAGATGCTATTTTATCCTTGCATTTACAGCAATTATTATCTAGCACGTACTTTAGTATTTTCATTAATCCAGCACTCAACTTTAATAACTTGCCCTTCTTTAAGGTTTCTCATGAAAAGTTCTTGATTTTCAGGAAAGCTTTTTTTAATAACAGCCATTTTCTTACGTGCTATGGTTTTAATTTTTTCATCCTGAGAAATATTCAAAGCTTGCACATACTTATCGTAGGCAGCCCAGTACGAAACTCTTAATCCTTTGCTTGTACACTTAGCAGCAGAGCTTGTATATAAGTCTCCAATGATTATATATGCCATACCTTCGTTTGGCTTATATTTTAACACACTATATGCAGCAGAACGAGATGCTCCTAATTTTCCTCTTGAACGATAAACCTCAGCAAGCAATAAATAAGCTGAACCTTTTTTCAATGCATTAGAGTCAGAAAGAGTTTTTGTTGCCTCTTCAAGGTAACCCTCGGCTATAGCCTCTTCGCCTCTACCCAAAGCCATGCTACCCATTGATAACGCAGATTCTGGTGTTGGCTCAGCAGCATGAACTTTTGCTAGAGCGTTAAAATAAGTATCATTAGTATCATTCTTAGTACACCTTCTTGATTCAAAGAATTTAACGATGTTTTTTGCTAGTTTTAAATCATCAGGATTTTTTTCCAGTTTTGGTCCATATAGCGCTATAAGCTTTTCACAGCTAGCAAACTTCTTTACATTCTTCTCAATATTATTTGAAACTTTCTCATATCTAATATAATTCTTAGTTCCAGGCTCGTTAACACTAAGGTTATACTCTATTACATCTTGTATCTCTACATAATTTTCAAGAATTAAATCTCTCTCAGCACCAGTTTGCTTAACATAATATATACTCGCAATAAAGTAGTAATATAAAGTAAGATCCTCAGATTTGTCACCCATCATTTCAAATGATCTTTGGAATGCAGGGTAATATAGTTGTGAACTATCTTTCTCATATTTTAAACAAAATTGAGCTTTACGACCAAGCAATACACCTTCTGGCTTGCTCTTATCATCACCGAAATACTTAATTCTTTGATCGTAAATCATCATTAAAGTATCTACCCATGCGCCCTTAACCTCAGGATTCTCCTTATTAGCTGTAATATAATGTTTAGCCATTCTTTCACCATGTATATACATGTTTAAGCTAACTATTGGAGCAGCATGAAAACAATAAGACCAAGATTTCATAGTCTGATCAACTAATTTATCTTCTTTATATTTACTAGATTTCCATTGCTTATAGAACTCGCGATATAGGCTTAATTCCATTACACACTTAACACTATCAGCACCATATTTGCCTGCCAACTCGCTTCTATTCTTTTCAAAAATATTTTGAGAATTATCTGCATTTACAGTTGTTGTTTCTTGCGCACTAGCACTAAAAAATATCAACATTGCAAATATTGTAATTACTATTTTAAATTTAATCATAATTTAATTTTTATCTATAAATATTTAGGTCTTCTAAACCACGTATTTCTTATATTAATACCCAATTTAACTTTAATAAAATCTTGTTCAATAAGGTTATTACTTGTAGTACCTCTTCTACCAGCTTCTACAGACAAATCGACATACGAGACCAAGGTTGTGGTGCTTTTAAGTGGGAACCCTACTCCAAAGCTTATGCCAAACTCATTTATATCTGTTTCGTTAATAGTTAAGTATGAATTATTATAATTAGCACCAAAATTAAGTGCGTAGCTACCAATGAAATACTGGCCACCAACATTATATCTTAAACTATTAGTAAACATTTTCTCTCCATTAAGCATCACAAACTCACTGTACTCTTCAAAAGTAGCATCAAAAGCAAACATCCATTTATCAGTTTTACCAATACTAAAACCTCCACCAATTTTCTGTGGTATTATAATACTTCCTGTACCATTATCTATAATAAACATAGTATCTTTAACATACTCAAAGCCTTCGCCTCCACCAGTATAGGTAATTCCAATGGAATTTTCGGTACCATTTAATGATTGCTCTGGAGAATATACAAAGCCTAGTCCAAGAAAATAATCTTCATTTTTTCCAAATTTTGTATCGTACTGTATACCAAAATCAAAATGTAAGGCTCTTAAATCCACTGTATTCTTAATTCTATATTTAAATGCTAAAGAATGATCTAATAGCTCACTCTCTTGGGCAAGGTTAACTCCACCGAATAAAAACGAGGTATTAAAACCTACTGACAATCCTTTATAAATATTAAATGCATTACCCCAATAAACTTCTGTAACACCTCCATCGCCAATATATCCTAATCTCACATCTCCAATAGAATCAACTTGGGTATAAGTATTAAGATTATAACCAACAGTAGAATATGGAAGCAGGCCAATACTAGTTCGCCACCACCCAGTAATAGGGAATGCAACATTAAAGTAACTCATATTGAAATAATTGGAAGTAGTACTTTCCGCTGTTGTTCTGGAATCCATAAAAGCGCCATCAAAAGCTGCATTAAAAACAAAACTTCCCGTATCAATTTTAGCGTATGAGGCTGGATTAATTGAACTAATTCTATGCGGGTCTATTACTCCATACGAAGCACCACCCATAGAAGACTGAAATACATTATAACCGTGATTTACATCACCCAAACCAAATCTAGAGTATGGAGATTCCATTCTTACTTGACCAACGGCCGTAATTGTAACTAGCAATAATAAAACGCTAACAATTGTATATATCTTATAATCAGAACTTTGTTTCATTAAATCTTAATATTTCGTTTAGGCCTATTAGAACCAAATTTGAAACGGCAAATATGTCACTTTTTAAGTGATTTTCAAAATAAATACTCTCTCCTCCTGTAATAAATATTTTTAGATTGCTATATTTACTTTTATATAACTCTATAAATGTATTTATTTCTGCTATTGCACCGTTCATAACCCCTGATAATATTGAGCTTTCAGTATTATCACCTATTAGTTCATGCAAATTATTATAACCCACTAACGGAAGTTTTGCAGTAAAAGTATGTAAGGCTTTAAATCTTAAAAACAAGCCTGGAGATATACTTCCACCCAAATATTCGCCATGTTTACTAACAAAATCGAATTTTATAGCTGTACCAATATCTATAGAAAGCGTGTTCTCGTCATTTGCCAATGAATTAATAGCTACTGCAGCTGCTAATCTATCTTTCCCTAATGTTTCAGGTGTCGAGTATTTATTTTTAATAGGAATTGCAGTATTCGCTCCAAGCTCTGTATATTTAAATTCTTTTTTAAGGAACTCAATTATATCAATTGGAGTATTTATTACCGAAGAAATAATACAAGAGCTCAATTTAGGATGCTTTTTAACAAATCCTATAATATCATTTTTACAAATGTCCTCAAATTTCTCTAAGGAAACCATCTTTTCTTTATCGAAAACGGCACATTTTTGATATGTATTTCCAAAATCAAGAATCAAATGCATTTATTATTACTTTAGTTTGCGCAAATGTAAGTATTATTATCGTTGCATAAGTACATGTTTTGAATAAGAAACATTGGCAAATAGGTATTTATTTAACAATAACTATACGATTACAAACAACAAAACATGCTACTATACTATAAATAATGGCTAACATATAATCCAAAATAGCCCTCTATTCAATTTATAACACCCTGATTATAAAAAGGTAGCTAAGCATAAACACTTTTTTTATAGAATAATTAGAATTATTTGTTTGAAAACAAAAAAAAGATATTATCTTTGCAGCCGCTTAACCAGCAAAAGAGGGATCATAGCTCAGTTGGTAGAGCATCGGACTGAAAATCCGTGTGTCCCTGGTTCAAGTCCAGGTGGTCCCACTTATAAGTATAGCCCAATGAATTATATAATTCGTTGGGCTATTTTCATTTTAAACAGGTAATTTACCTATTCAATTAAGGCAATAATACTCACAAATAAAATCAATGGAATAAATATTTTTGTTGCATTGGATTCGGTATTTATTTCCTACCATACAAAGTTCCTTTAGTGCTAATAAACAATCATATAATGATTTGTTTTACTGCCAATGCAGTTAATATAATGTTTGTCATACAATTATAATATCGAATCACTAATTAATAAATAAACAGTGAAAAGCCAAGCGGTAAACTTGGCTTTTTTTTATTTACAAAAATAGGTTTTGATTTTCATGTTCTATTAGCCCTGCTTTTTCCGATTCTAAAAATAACCGTTCTACAGCTTGCTTTCCTTTAACTCCCAGTTCCAAACTATAATTATTTACATATAAAGCTATATGTTTATACATAACTTCTTCACTCATCTCTTGAGAGTGCTCCTTAATAAAATCGATTCCACTTTTTGGATTTTTAAAAGCAAACTCCACACTACGACGAAGCACTCTGTTCACTTTGTTAATTAAATCGTTGCCTAAGTTTCTTTTAATAATTATTCCACCCAAAGGGGTTGGTGTACCTGTAGAATCTTCCCAATACTCTCCAATATCAAGAATTTTTTTAAGACCCTTATCTTTATAGGTAAATCTACTTTCATGAATTATTAAGCCAGCATCAACATCTCCATCAATTATTGCTTTTTCAATATCTGAAAAAAGCATCTCTCGCTTGTTTTTATGCTCAGGAAAAGCAAGAGTCATTAATAAATTTGCTGTAGTATTTTTTCCAGGAATTGCAATTACTTTATCCTTAATATCACTCATTGAGATATCTTTTTTAGATATAATAAGTGGCCCACAATTCTCTCCTAAAGCAGCTCCAGAGTCTAATAGAATATACTTATTTACTAGGTGAGTATATGCATTAAAGCTTATTTTAGTAACATCAAGCTCATTATTAAAAGCTCGCTTATTTAATTCTTCTACATCTTCAATTATTAAATCAAACCCTAAGCCTTCAGTATCAATTTTGCCATGAATCATGGCGTCAAATATAAAAGTATCATTGGGACATGACGAGAAGCCTAAGGTTATTTTTGTGGTTTTTTGCATAAATCAATTAGCTTAATAATGAAATCAATTTTATGAAATTTATGGATTAAATAAGGTGCAATTACTCAACGTTATCAATATAATCATTGGTATTATCATAATTCAAATTAGGCTCTTCAGCAAAGAATTTTTTCTGACCTAACACTAATACTGTTACTCCTACAGTAATTGCAGCATCAGCAATATTAAAAACTGGTCTAAAAAACTGGAAATAATCCCCACCAACCCAAGGAACCCATTTGGGGTAATAACCTTCAAAAAGTGGAAAATAAAACATATCAACTACCTTACCATGCAAAAACTCCCCATAACCTCCACCATCAGGGAAAATATGCGCAATAGTAAAAGGTCCCGATTCTTCAAATATTAAACCATAGAAAAGACTATCAATAATATTACCAAGGGCTCCTGCTAATACAAGTGCAACACTATAAATAAATATCGGGTGCTTTTTATACTTTACAATAAGATATAGATAGTAGGATATTGCTCCAACAGCAAAGATGCGGAATATACTTAGGAAAATCTTACCAAAACCACCTCCACCAAATAATTGCCAGCCAAAAGCCATGCCTTTATTCTCCACAAAGTGAATAAAAAACCAGTCTCCTAACATTGGAATTGAATCACCCAGCGACATATTTGTTTTTACCCAAATCTTTAATACTTGGTCCAAAAACAAAACTATAAATACTAGTATTATTGGTTTTTTCACTTCTTATCTCTTAATATTAATAATTATTCTTTTGCCATTAATTACAATATAGATTTTAATAATGACAAAAATGCTGCATAAAAAAAGGCAGCATTTTTATGCCCTAGTTAGGACATTATTCTTTTACTCTAATAAATTCAAAAGAAGGATGTATTATTATCTTCTTCTGTTTTGTGTATTTTTAGCTTCAATACTAAGAGTAGCATGAGGAACTGAACGAAGGCGTTCTTTAGAAATTAAAGTTCCTGTTTCACGGCATACACCATAAGTTTTATTTTCAATACGAAGCAGTGCGTTCTCAAGATTTTTTATAAACTTTTGCTGACGTGCTGCCATTTGAGCATTTTCCTCTTTTGACCTAACAGAGTTACCTTCTTCCAACACTTTAAAGCTTGGGGCAGTATCTTCTGTGCCATTTCCATTATTAGTATAAGCTTCTATTAAGAGCTCTAAATTATCTTTGGCCTCTCCAAGCTTAGTTTCAATAAGCTCTTTAAATTCAACAAGATCTTCATCTGTATATCTTTCGCTTCTAATTTCTTCTTTCATATCTTTAAAATTTATTAATTAGGTACTATGTAGTCACATAACAATATTTTAATCATGACCCTACAGGTCAAAATAAGATTAAAATTTGTCATGTTCGTTTCATATGTTTAAAATTTATTAATTCGGTGATATGCAGCATCTTATGATAAAAATAATCATCTTCTTGTGAGTTTAATAATTATTTTAATCATGGATGTTTCATATCTTTAAAATTTAATATTAGTATAACTTATACTTTTTCTACTATAACCTTAACAACAATATCACTTCCCAAGTCTAACTCCATTGCATCAACAATATTGCCATCAACCCATTCCAGATTTTCCGTTAATGTTTCCGAACAAATATAATCTAAATTATCATTAATCACACCAAAAACTGAATCATTTATTAATATCTTAATGTTAATTTTATCCGTAACATCAAATCCACTATCCTTTCTGAGGTTCTGAATGCGGTTGATAAATTCTCTTGCTATGCCTTCATTTAATAATTTCTCACTAATTGAAATATCAAGAGCCACAGTAAATTCACCCATATTAGTAACAGCCCAGCCAGGAATATCTTGAGTAGTTATCTCTACATCTGCACTATCTATTTGCAGCAACTCTCCTTCAATATCAAGGGTATAAACACCATTTTTTTCTATTTTCTTAATACTTTCAGCAGTTAATTTATTAATAGCTGCTGCAATTTGCTTCATCTTTTTGCCATACTTAGGCCCTAAAGTCTTGAAATTAGGCTTAATTTGCTTTACCAGAATATCACTATCCTCAGTTAAAAACTCCAGCTCCTTAACATTCACTTCCGAAAGTATTAGGTCTTTAACCTTTTCTATCTGAGCTTGCATATCATTACCACTTACAGGAATCATTATTTTCTGTAAAGGCTGACGTACACGGATTTTATTAATTTTTCTAAGACTTAGCACCATTGAAGAATAACTTTGCGCCATTTGCATACGCTCTTCTAATTGCTTATCCACTTCGTCAACATTAGCATTATACCAATCGGTAAGGTGAATAGATTCTGCCTCATTTTTCTTGCTCAAGTTATTTAAATCCTGATATAAACGATCCATAAACATTGGCGCTATTGGAGAGCTCAGCTGAGCAATAGTAGTTAAAGCTCGATACAAAGTCTGATATGCCGATATTTTATCGGTAGAATAATCTCCTTTCCAAAAACGGCGACGAGATAGACGCACATACCAATTACTAAGGTGAGCATCCACAAAATACTGTATTGCACGACCAGCCTTTGTTGGCTCATACTCATCATAAGATTTTTCAACAAATAATACAAGGGAGTTTAGCTCCGAAAGAATCCATCTATCAATTTCGGGTCTATTGGCAAAAGGAATATCTGCCTCTTCATATTTAAAGCCATCAATATTGGCATAAAGCGCAAAGAAAGAATAGGTATTATATATAGTTCCAAAGAACTTACGCTGAACCTCAGTAATGCCTGAGGTATCAAATTTCAAGTTATCCCACGGTTGCGCATTAGTAATCATATACCAACGAGTAGCGTCAGCACCATACTTTTCAATAGTTTCGAAAGGATTAACACCATTTCCTAGGCGTTTCGACATTTTATTGCCTTTTTTATCCAGCACAAGACCATTGGAAATTACATTTTTGTATGCCACAGAATCAAAAACCATTGTTGCAATAGCGTGTAATGTAAAGAACCATCCACGAGTTTGATCTACACCTTCGGCAATAAAATCTGCAGGAAATTGTTCTTCAAATATCTCTTTATTCTCAAATGGATAATGGTATTGAGCATAAGGCATCGATCCAGAATCGAACCAAACATCTATAAGGTCTGCCTCACGAATCATCTTCTGACCTGTTTCAGAAACTAGGTAAATGCTATCAACATAAGGTTTGTGGAAGTCGAAAGTATCGTAATTCTCTTTTGACATATCGCCAGGTACAAAATCAGCCATTGGGCTTTCAGTCATAAAACCTGCTGCCATTGATTTCTCAATTTCCGTCTTTAATTCTTCAGCTGAGCCAATACAAATTTGCTCTTTTCTGTCTTCGCTAACCCAAATTGGTAATGGCACACCCCAAAAACGTGAGCGGCTTAGATTCCAATCTACTAAATTTTCTAGCCAGTTTCCAAAACGACCTTCGCCAGTCGATTTTGGCTTCCAATTTATAGTTTTATTAAGCTCAAGCATTCTATCCTTATAATTTGTAGTCTTCACAAACCACGAATCTAAAGGATAATATAATACTGGCTTATCAGTACGCCAACAGTGAGGATAATTATGCTCGTGTTTTTCAACTTTGAAAGCTTTATTCTGCTTTTTAAGCATTACCGAAAGATCAATATCTAAGGTTACAGCTTTAGCATCCAGTTCGCTATCATATGCATTTTTCACATATCTACCAGCATACTCTGCATAAATATCAACATTAACAAATTCTTTAACAAATTCAGCATCTAGCTTATCAATATTATAAAAACGCCCTGCCAAATCAACCATTGGGCAACGTGTTCCTTCCTTATCTATCAATATTAAAGGCACAATTCCAGCAGTTTTAGCCACCCTATCATCATCAGCACCAAAAGTAGGCGCTATATGCACAATTCCGGTACCATCTTCGGTAGTAACAAAATCACCAACAATAACTCTAAAAGCATCACCCATTGGTTTTACAAAAGGAATAAGCTGCT
>JAGLDA010000040.1 GCA_023145955.1 Bacteroidales bacterium | reverse complement strand
TAAAATCATCAATTGCCCATCCTTCGTCAGAACTAGGGCTAAATAGAGATACGAACTTGAATCTAAACTGAACCGGATTACCAGTATTAAATGTTGCTGGGTCAAGTTTTATAGTAGAGTTTAACCAGTTATTATCAGACTTACTCCAAACGTGTTGTCCACTAATAACGGTATTATACCAATTTGTAGCAGTAGGAATACCTATGTATCCAATAGCAGCCCATGTTGTTCCATCAAAGGAGTATTCTAGAGCGCTATATGCTTTATTAGCAACCATTCGCATCTTGTGCCAAAAGGATACAGTTACAGTGTCGGTATACGCAGGTATTGTAATATATGGAGTATATAAATACTCTGTTGCTAGATTGTTATAATCTGTATTTAATCGTGTAACCCAAGCATTTATGCCACTATGAGTAGTGTCTAGATTTGCAGTATTAGGCATTCCCAACTCCCATTGTCCAAAAGAACCTTGAGGCATCCAATCGTCATTGCCTTCAAAGTTGTCACTATAATTTGTTATTACAGTTTTCATACCTTTATAATATGCAGTAGCGGTGTCATTTTGAGTAACGGCATCACCAACATATTCATTAAATGCAGTAACGATAATTGTTCCAGTAGTTAAGTTAAATGATTGTGCAAAGGTGAATGTATCACTTTCGTTTGGTGCGAAGGAGCCCATAAAAGTATCTCGAATAATGGTACCATTATTAATTCTATAAGCTAATGGTATATTGTAAAGAGTGTCTAATCCAAAGTTTTCGATGGCAATATTTACATCAGCAACAGTTCCTATGGGGCCAAAGTTTTCACCTTGTACAATAGAGTTTATGCCTAAGTCAATAGCAATAGGTTCCCATAAATAA
This sequence comes from Bacteroidales bacterium, assembly GCA_023145955.1. Classification (GTDB taxonomy): domain Bacteria; phylum Bacteroidota; class Bacteroidia; order Bacteroidales; family UBA1556; genus UBA6267. Next base: position 17,447 of record JAGLDA010000040.1, on the reverse strand, counting down.
ATATTATCTATTAGGACATTATCGCCTAAGCCAGAACCACCCGAATAACCATATTTATATTTATTTACAGCTTCAAAAGATATGCTAAATATTTGTCCAATATAATTATCAAGACTAAATATTTGATTAGTAAAAGGATCTTGTCCAGTAGTAAAGGGGTGGAAAACAGAATCGCCATTTAAATTTGTAAGATAATGAGTTCCATTAGTAGTAGTGATCATTAATCTAAACCACGAAGCGTTAGAAATACTACTACTACTATTGGCAGTTTGCTTTAAATCAAATTTAATATTTAAATGGTTTACTGAACTTGCATCAATATTACAAGAGTATGCTTTAGCAACGTGAGTTGTATTATTAAAAACTACATCTACATTAGATGAAGAAATCCAATCACTATAAGTGCCGCCCTCAAAATGCAAACCTTTAGTGCTATTGTTTCCAGCAAATGTGCTTACAGTTATATTAGAATTAATATCTGATTCTGGCTTGAAAGATATATTAATACCACTTTCAAAATCTTCATTAAATGGAAAACTTGAAATTATAGGATATTTTATTATTACCACTTCATCAATTGCATTATTCATCAAATTTCCATCACCACTTAAAGTTGTATATATATTTATTATATATTCACCATTTGTAGACAAATTATAATTTGTAGCAACCGTATAGTTTGAAGCTACACCAGAAGCTAAACCTCCTGTATTGATAGTATAAACAATAGTATCAGGGTTTATTCCATCAATTTCAATGGTTATAGTTGCAGGAGTAGCAGAGAAGTCTATGTTATTCAAACCGTAGTTCTTTATCATAACAACTATACTATCGTTGGCTTGTAAATCGCAACTGTTTTCATAAGGATATATGAGTTCTTCGGCACTTAAATCAATTGCAGGTGGAGTAAATTCGTATGCTCCAATCGAAGTAGCTGCAGAGCCCCTTACATTACCATTAATATCTGTTGTAACAGTAGAAATTGGTGTTCCAGCATTATAAAGGTCAAGTTGCATACTTTGTAAGTTTGTATTAGAATAATATACAGGATCAACCTCTAGAGAATTTACGTTTTTTGTAAGGTCAATATTTTTAAATGCCGTTATGTCAGCAATATTCGCACCTACCCATCCAACATAGTTTAGCGAGTTTAACCCGGTTTTATAGTTATTATAATCAAGTTCACTAATTGCACTCGAGTTGTTTATGTAAAAAGCATATCCAGATTCAGTATATATATTATTGTTTTTTATTTTTAAATCGTTACCGTTATATATATTAAAAGCTTTGGTACTTGAATTAGATACAGAAGGTATATTTATTGAGTTATAAAAGACATCTAAATATTTACAACTTGAAAGGTAAATGCCATATTGTGAGCCCATTCCAGTAATAGAGGCAATACTGTTGTTTGAAATTAATCCCCTATTTGAAGCGGAGTACTCAGCATTTAAATATATACCAAGCGAAGCACTTGTTGCTGTTTGCGTTATAATATTATTGCTAATATTCAACCCTTCTCTCAAGTAATACCCATAAATACCATATACTGTAGAATATATTCCTGCATCAGAAATAGTGTTATTTGTTATTGTAAGACTGTCGACCCTATATATGTAAATACCATAGTTTATATAACTTTCAATAGTATTATTTGTAATATTAATATCTGTAATATTACCATTTGTACTTTGTTTAAAGTAAACAGCTTTATAGCCATTGATAATTCTATTATTGTCAATGGTAAGACTATTAATTTGATAATTGTCACAGTATATAGCACTTGCTATTGAATTATTTACAGTCGTGTTGGTACTTATTATAGCATTGTTTTTAATAAGTATGTTACTAACATTATTTCTAAAAACAAAAACATTACCATATTGCCCTCCAGCTGCAGTAAATGTCATATCTTTAAAAATAACATTCTCAATATCTCTTAATAATACAATATAGTTTGAATTTTGTACTGTGTTATATATCAAGTTTACCGTAGTGCTATCATCACTAGCAGATTTAAAAGTAATGCTATTAGTGGAGTTATTGCCATCAATATTTGATAATTCAATTTGCTCAATATATGTTGCTGAGTCAACATTGAATACAACAGGGCCACACATACCACATAAATTTAGATCTGCAATGGCAGCGCCAAAACTAGGATATTTACCATTTAAAGCTCCGATGGAATAGTCACCACTCAATGAAATATTTTCTATTATTAATGCTGTATCATTAATTGCATAATTATCATTAGCTTGTGTTATCCAAGCTTTAATCTCAGTTAATCCACCACCAAAACTATGTGAAGGAGCAATAATTACAGTATCAATATCACCAATAGCAAGGCTGCCTGACCAAGAGTACGATGATTGATTAATACCATTTTCACTCCAATTTATATTTGCAGAAGTCATAGTATTTGACCCATAATTCTTAATAATAGCCTTTATTGGATATGTAGTACATGAGCTTATATTATCACCGAGAGACCCTATGGATAAAATTGAAGCGTCGACAGCAGGGAAGCTGTTTACATTTATTATAACTGGCAAAATATCACTTTTACAAAGACCAAATCCTTCTTGTTTTATCTTAATATTAGGTCGCTGACTGTATGTTGTTGAAGTATAATTATTTTGACAACTGAAAGTAATACTACCTAAGCTTTGAGCAGAAGAGACAAAAGGCGTTGTAATGCTTTTAACTCCCGCAAATGGCGCAAGTGCATTACCTTTAAAACAAGTTTCTATTATTAAATTACTAATACCATCCCAATAATATGGAGTGCTAAAATTATGGGTATTCCACCCATATGAATCTATATATGTAGTTGGGCCATATACAGTAGTTAGAGTTGTATCAAAAAGAGTTACAGCTAAGTTATTGTATGAAGTTGTCCCGATTTTAATAGTAAAACTATTTAAAGGATTTGCTTTAACAACAGAAACATCAAAAGCTACATTTTTAATATACCCTTGCATAACTCCCATATCTCTTAATTCAGAAGCTTTAATTAAAAACTGATGACGTGCTCCTAAACTATTAGATCCATATGGAGATGGTTCATTATTAATATTGACAGATGTTCCATTACCAATTTGATAATTACTGTCAGTTGAATAACGCTGTGAAGCTACCCAAAAAGTTGTTGTATCATAAAGGGGTGCAGTGATAAATGGATTTCCCAGCGCCAATAGGTGATTCGCAATAGAATCAGAATACCAAAATAGCGTATCCAATGCTGCTCCATTTATAGTTGCTGTTTGTGCATAACTAATTGTTTGCCCAGTTACAACTGGGTTTATAGGTGTATATTTCGATAATATTGAATCTGAATTAAGAGTATCGTTTGGAGAATATGTATCTGAAGCGATATTTATTTTGGCTCCTATAACATATTTTAGTCCTCCAATTCCAGGGTTTAGATTGGCAAGGTTTGAGAAACTAAATTCTAAAGTGTCGCCAGGATTTATCGATGAGTTTACTACTTCGGGTGTAATAAAAGCACCATTATTTATTCGGTAAGTAGCAGTAAAGCCAGAAGCTAAAGTGTCAGTTCCTTTATTTACTATTGCAATAATAACCTCTGCTTGCTCTATTCCGCAGTTATCAATGGGAGCAATTATTTGCTCAATAGACCCATCAAACTGTGGCAGTGGTACATTTACTGTCATGAAAGCACGAAGGCTACTACAACCCAAAGTAGAAGTTGTAGTAAATTTCACATTGGGTCTTTTATTAGAGGCTGTTCCTGTAGGAGATGCGCATGATGTTCCAAAGCCAGATATAGCAAGGTATGTATTACCTGTAGTTGCTGTATAATAAACGGGCACAGATCCATAACTAATAGCAGTAGCACAAATATCAACAAGAATATTGCTAGTACCATCCCAAACAAAAGGGGTAGAAAATTGATGGATATTCCATCCTGCTACACCAGTAAATGTTGTATTGTAAACGGTAGTAAATGTTGCTATTTCAAAAGAAGAAGTTAAAGTACTTACACCTGTATGAGCTAACTTTATTTCAAAACCACTTTGAGGAGCAGAAAAAGCGCTTGCAGTTGCAAATGCTATTGAATTTATTTCGCCGGGAATTAGCCCTCCTGATAGTAATTCTGCTGCAGTATATACAATTTGATATCTTCCTACAGACATACCACCACCATAAATTGCTTTATCCCAGCCCCCGTAGGTGTTTTGGGCTCCGCCAACCTGGCTTTCTGATGGTGGGATATTTGTATTACCTTGTAACCAATATTGAGTTGTGTCATAAAGCATAGGAGTTGTATACGAGCTGCTTGACTCCAAAATAATATCTGTAGTATCATTTGCAAACCATTCTATTGGGTAAATAGAGCTTGCTACCAGTGTAACAACGTCACCATAATTAATAGTTGTATCACTAATAATAGGTGATTGTAGTGGAGCCATTGATAATGCTGTTGCAATTAATGTGTCATTTATGCCCAGTGGATCACTTGTGTGATTTATTGATAATATAAAACTATAAATACTGTCTACAGCTATAGGAGTCATATCAGCTGTTTGGCTAAACTCAAAAATAATAGATGAACCAACTAAAATAGTATCATTTACACTTTCTGTATATACATTAGGATTACCCAATATTTGATACGACGCTGTTAAGCCTGAAGTAATATCTTGAAGACCATTATTTTCTATTTTTATTTTAATAATTTCAGCACTTTTATCACAACCATCTAAAGGGTTTTCTAAGCTTAATACTGCTGCTTCAATTAATGGCAAACCATAATAATTGAAACTTGCAGAATCATTATATGTATTTGTATCACCAGTTAGTACGGTGTAAACATCAAGGGTATAATTAATTACGGGAATGGTAAATGAAGGAATAGAGACCGTATCTGATTCTGTAGTTGCAAGGTTGCCTGTCCACGAATAAGTAATAGGAGCTCCTCCATTTAATGAATACTTAACATCCATTGATGTAACATTTCCTGTTCCATAATTCTTAATTATTACGTCAATATCAGTCACTCTATTTTGCGTGTCTATTGCAAGGGGATTAATTAAAGTAACAACTCCCGCGTCTATAGAAGATACGGAAAATTCACTAGCCCCTATACTAGGAGATATAGTAGAACGTAACCTTCCATCAATGTCGTGTGTTACTCCAGCAAAAGGCGTTGCTGCTGACTCTAAAGTAGAGGAATAAGAGCGACCATTGTCTATGGAGTATAATAATGGTGTTGTTACTAAAGAGTTCGTATCCATTAGTGTTGCTATTCTAATTCCAGCAATTCCTGTACTTGAAAAAGCATCTGTATTATCAAATTTAGCCAACCCACTACCGGTTGAATAATATGAGTTATAATCCATATTATTAATAGACACTAAGCCACTAATTGTTTTCATAGACAATGCACCACCCATACTTGAAAAAATATTATTTATTATATTTAATCCCGTTTTACCATTGTTACTAATGTAGAAAGCACTAGTTACAGCGCTGCCACTGTATGCTACAAAAGTGTTGTTTATTATATCGATATATGAAGAATTATAAATATAACATGCATTGTATGACGTTGCTGAAGAACTGCCTTTTACAATAGAAATATTATTGACAAATTTGATAGGCGCTGCTAGCGTTCCATTTGAATTGTATAAATATATTCCATATGAATTATTATCAGTAGTAATAACTGATTCGTTACCCTCTATGGTTACATTATCTGAGTAATAAACATAAATTGAAACTATAGAACTATAATAACTAGGCTCGTAATAATTACTATAATAATTACCAATAATATCTGACCCAGCAGCATAATAAAAATATATTCCGTAGCGTTGAAAATCAACAATCTCATTATTTATTATTCGAATATTTTTATCGACACTTGTGTTTTTACCAATAACCTTTATTGAATAGTAGCCACCAATTAATTTGGAATTAATTACTGTATTATCATGAACATTTCCATCAGCCATTAATATAGGGAAGATGTTATTGTAATCCCCAATTACCGTCTCTATTATGCAACCATCAATTGTTATATGCGAGGATCCGTTAATAAACTTTATAGCAGATGATGCTATAGGATCAAGAGATTTAATAGTAATATCCTTTATAGTAAGATATTCAATATTATCAAGACCTATTACAAATGGATAAAAAGCAGCAGCAGTATGATGTTCAATAATTACGTTTGATGCATTTCCGCTAACACTTGTAATTGTTAAAGTGTTTACTGAATCATGCCCAGGAATATTATTGTCTAAAATTAACTGCGTATCATAAATACCGTCGTTAAGTGCTATTGTTGTAGGTCCACTAATTCCACAGTTGCTAAGTGCTGTTGAAGCATCTTCTATCGTTGCAAAATCAGCATATTGACCCCCTACGGTATATATCCCATTTAGTATATTATCACAGGAGTATATATCAACAGTTATTGTGTCATTTGCGGCTTGTTCGTCAGTATTATCGTTAGGGCTTTGTGCCCAAACCTTTACTTTATGAGGCCCTGTTATAAAATTATAACTACCAATATTTAAATCCAAAGTGCTTAGACCATATTCTAAGCTACCATTCCAAATATAAGATGGTTGTAATACATTATTAACTTCCCAATTAACTGTTGCTTTAACTAATGTTGAATCGCCAGTATTTTTTAGACGAATTTTTACAGGATTATTTCCTCCCAATATCACAGGTTGTGGGCTAATAATAGTATCCATAGTAACATCAAAGTCTACAGCATATCTTGTAAATAGAAGTTCCATTTTGGGGCGTCTTCCTGCTGAACTAAATTCAGCACTACGATATACTGAGCCGTATAATGTATTTGCCAATCCTGCCTCAAAATCGTAAAGAAAATTAATAAAGTTTTGTGGCAATGTAGATGGGCGGTACCATTCTATCATTATCATTAAATTTGATTGACCGTTATAGTTAAAATTTGATAGATTTAATTCAAACCCTAATTTACCTGCTATTGATGGAATACTGTCTGTAGTTGAATTATAAACTAATGTTGCGCCTGTAAACTCAGAATAAAATGTTGAAGAGTCAGATGGTAAGACGTTTAAATTTGTATGTTTTAAGTAAATAGAAAAATGCGCATCAGACATTCCATACCCATTATTATCATTTTTAAATAGAGATAAATTACTTATATAACCATAATAACCTGCTAATTCTGAAGCTTTAACAATACTTATGTGAGAGCTTCTATTTCTTGAATCTGTTGTAGTACCATTATAAATAGGAGTAGTGTATGAGCTAGAGGTTCCAGAACCTATAGTTACAGTAATATCTGGTTTTCTGTTAAAAAATGTATTACAATTAGTGCTATTTATATTGTGGTTATTAGAAGCGTCAATTGCAATAACTTTATAACATATATTTGTACCATATATTTGAGAAGGAATACTACCGATATATGTATTACCTGTTGTATTTACCATTCCTACTGTATCCGTAATTCCTGCTATAGTATATTCCAACATAGCGGTATCAATTCCGTTTAAATCAGTTATCTGTGCCGATACGGCAAATGGTCCAGTTCCATCAACGGAGTCTTTTAATATTGGATTATTAAGTGTAATCTGAGGAGGATTAAGCTCAGAGTTAGAAACAACAAGTTTAATATCGTCAAGCAACCAACCATAGGTACCAACTCCTCCTGTATTATTATCATCTTTATATACAAATTTAAGCTTGACCTGTGTGTGGTTTCCTGCAAATGTTGAAAGGTCAAATTGTTCATGCTTCCACCAAGTGTTGTTAGGAATTGTGCCGTTGTTTGTAGCATCCCAATCTATAGCGTATGAGAATGATGAAAATTTATTTCCAATGTTACCAAACAGACCGTTGCCTATATAAGTAGCGCCATTTAGGCGAGTCCAACTAATGCCATTATCGTTTGAAAATTCAATGTATCCACCATCAAAAAACTCTGTTTTACAGATATGTTGAAAGTCTAATAATATATTGCTAAAACCACTTATATCAATTGCGTCAGTTATTAGTATGGCAGAATCTCCATTATTTATAATATTGGCAGAATCACTATAAGTTCCTGAGTACTGCAATGTAGAGCTTCTACTCCAAGCAGAACTTCCACTAGATGTAACAGTTAAAGGAAGAGTTTCAAAGTTTTCAGAATATTTTATGATCTGAGCCTCAATTGTTATGCCTATAAGGACGAAGCTTATTAAAATTATTAATTTTTTCATATTTTTAAAATTTATTTGGTGATAGCTGTCTGTCGACAACTAGGTTTAGCCACATAACAATATTTTAATCAAGCCATTGCGGGTCAATATATTATTAAAATTGTAATGTTGCGTTCATATATCTAAAGGATTTTCTATAAATCTACGTAAAAAACGGATTATTATTTGCTATAAACACAAAAGTAAGCTATTTAGTATAAACAGTTGGAAAACTTATTGTTACATACATACTACAAAGATACTACAAAGATACTACAAAGGTACTACGCTGTAATATAAAAGGACCTTAAATAGCTTGAATATAAGTAATTAAGTCATTATTAGGGTCAAGGGTCAATTTCTTTTTTAAGCGGTACCTACTAGTCTGAATAGATCTATCGCTGATATTGAGTAGGTTAGCTATTTCTTTAGTGCTCATATTCATTTTTATATAAGCACACATGCGTAATTCATTTTGAGTGAGATTTGGTTCTACCTCCAATAGTGAATTAAAGAAATTAGGATGCACATTTTGAAATTGAATTTTAAAACCTTCCCAGTTATTGGTAATTTGTTCTTTTACAGTGATATTCTTCTTTAGGGACTGCAAGTCCTTTTTAACATCATTAATTGAGTTCCTCTTATTGATATCTTCAAGGCTATTATTTATATCCTCAATAAAACCAGAATATTGTTTACCCGATATTATACGAGTTACTAATTCCCTATTTTTTTCATCAATAATTTCACTAAGACTTAGTTTTTCACTTTTATGCTTAAGTTTATTGGCTTTATTAATTTGATATAATATTATTAATAATACAATAAATACAATAGAAAATGCAATAGACAAAATAAGAATTATAGTTCTATTTTTAAACTTTTGTTCCCAGAACCTTGCTTGCGCTTCCTTTTCTCTAAGAACCATGTGTGAGTGTATGGCTGCATATTTCTTTTCATCATTTATTTTGTGAATAGAGTCTTTATAGTGATCAAGCTTTTTGTAAATACTGTTAGCCTTTTTTGCATTGTGAAGGGCTTTATAATCATTTATAAGAATGTAATAGTTGTCGGTAATAAATTCAGAGAAGTTATTATCGTAGCTTATTTTTAAGCTCTGATTGATTAAATTGATTGATTTTTCATAATTGTTTTGCTTGAAAGCTAAGCTGCCATAGTTTGCATATATATTTGCAGTAGCTTGAGCGTCATTTGTTTTTAAATTAAGCTCGTTAGCTAAATCGATATATTTGTATGCGGAATCAACTTTATTCATATTCAAATATACTTCCCCAATATTTACATATGAGTAAACAATAGAGACGCTATCTTTTTTTTGCTTCGAAATGCGTAAAAATTCACGAAAATTTGTCAAAGCTAGATTATCATTTCCCCTTGATATTTCTAAAATACCAATTGCATTATACAGAATTGCTTCAGCTCCAATTCTTTTATTTTTTTTCGCAAAAGCTAAACCTTTACTAAGATTTTCTTTTGCTTTATCAAAGTCATTTATAACAATGTAAGTCCTCCCTAATCCATGGTAACCTCCTACGGTTATTTCTATATTGTCAATCTCAAATCCTATATTTTTGGACTTGGCAAAAGATTCTAAAGCGCTAGCTGTAGCACCTTGACTTAATAATATATATCCCTGTAAGCCATAAAGCCTACCGTTTATATCTCTGTTTGTTTCGTTATCACTAAGTTCAAATGCTCTGCGAAGTGCTATCAAAGCATGGCTGCTTGAATCATTATTATAAAGTCTAAATGCATTTTTATAATAAAATTTCAAACTATCTACTTTACTCTCTATTGCCAATGATGTCTTACTTATTATTAATGTTATAATAAGTATAAATAAGAGTTTAAATAAATTTGGGTATTTGCTCATGGTTTAAAACTATAGCTGCAAAGTTATGAATAATTATGCCTACTAATATAGCTCAAATATGCAATTGTTGGGGTTGTGTTATAAAAGGGGTAGCTGTATTTGTACAATAAGAAAATTTGCTATAAAACATAAGCTATAAAACTGTAGTTTTGTAAGTTATAACAGAAATAAATTCTTACACGTTGAAGAAATTTGGTACTCTTATTTTATGGACATTAGTTGTGTTATTTGGCTTATCGGGCTGCATGACAACTAGTAGCGTGCCAGAGGGAGAGTATTTATATACTAAAAATAAATTTTCATTTGAAGGGGAAAGAGTTAAATCACACGATATTCCTTCATACTTTAAACAGAAAGTAAATCGTAAAATATTTATTGCTAGACCGTGGGTTTGGTTTTATGATGTTGGACAAAATTTTAAAGATAGTAGTGGGATGCAGAGGTTTTTATGTAATGTAATAGGCGAAAAACCTATTTTATATGACAGTATGTTGGTAGATGCTACGGCAAAAAACATATTACAACATATGCATAATCTGGGATATTATAATACTAGTATTGTTTCAAAAATTACATTGAGAGAAGGTTTAAAAATGGCAAATGTGAATTATCATATTTATCCCAATACGCCATATTATTTACGTAAAGTAAGTTATAATATAGAAAATAGAGACATAAAAACGTTTGTTTTAGCTAATTGGAAAAAGTCAAAATTAGATACAAATATTATATTTACTACCGCAAGCATTAAGGCTGAGCGAGAAAGGATTGCCAAGGATTTAACAAATCTAGGTTATTATTATTTTTCGAAGAAGCAAATTACATTTACTGCAGATTCTAATTTTAATGAACATCGAATAGATTTAACGATGAATATTAAGCCTATAGGTGTTAGTAAGGGTGATAGTATTGTAGAGGTAAAAAACAAACAGTATAAAATTAGAGATATCTATATATATCCAGAAATGAATAATAGTGGTCCGGGGATAGGAATGGATACTACAATAATAAGATATAGTGTTGATAATGTTGATGAGCTTAATTATCACTTTATTCATAAAGGAAAAATGAAGGTGAATCCTAAAAGTATTATAAATGCTATATTTTTGAAACCCACAAGATTGTATAGAGAGGATAATGTTGCTTATTCATATAAATCGTTATTTAATTTATCTATTTATAAATATATAAAGATTAATTTTTTGGATCCTCAAATTGATAGAGGTGATTTTGGTGAATTAGATTGTGTAATAGAGCTTTCAAAATCTACAAAATTTAGTCTTAGTACCGAAAGTGAATTGAAAAATACGGGAGGAGATTTTGGTGTAGAACAGGGCGTTTCTTTAATTACAAGAAATACTTTTAAAGGTGGTGAGGTTTTAAATTTTAGTGTTCGAGGTGCTTTGGAGGTACAGAATGTTACAAATGCTCCGGAAAGTGAAGTTAATAAAATACTTAGTATTTTCAACACTTTCGAAGTTGGAACTACTGTAAGTTTAGATATTCCACGATTTTTAGCGCCTGTAAGAAGTAATTTCTTTTCTCGATACTTTAATCCGAAAACAAGAATTAGCCTTGGTTATAATTATCAGGATAGACCCGATTATTCTAGATATATTATTAGTGCAAACTTTGGTTATACATGGATTACAAATAAATATGTATCCCAAATTATTAATCCTATAGAAGTTAGTTCAGTTAAAATTAACCCTACGGATAGCTTCAAAAGTATTATTGATAATTACCAAGATCCTCGAATTAAATACTCATATCAAGATCACTTAGTGTTGGGAATGAGTTATTCATTTATATATAATGAAAGAAAGTGGGAGTCAAAAATACCTTTTAATTTCTTATTTGCTAAGGTTGAGGTTGGTGGTATTCCACATGGTTTAATTAGTAATATGTTTGGACAAACAAAAGATACTTTGGGGCAGTATTGGGTAATGGGTTTGCCATATACGCAGTTTGCTAGGTTCGAAGTAGACTATAGATACTATTTTCCCATGGCTAGAGGTTCTATGATGAATGTTTTTAGAATTAATATGGGCTTGGGAGTTCCTTTATTTAAATCAGTAGCGATACCTTTTGAAAAAAGCTTCTATATTGGAGGGGCAAATAGTCTTAGAGCTTGGACGCTAGGTACTCTAGGACCTGGTAGTTTTAATAATCAAAGTAAGACTTTTGAAATGACAGGAGATATTAAAATTGAGATGAACTATGAATTTCGATTTCCTATCAGTACAAGTTTAAGGGGAGCAGTATTTACTGATGTTGGAAACATATTTCTTTTAAAGCATAATGATCAGATGCCTGAGGGAGTATTTCATTTTCATAATTTCTACGAAAAATTCGCCATGGACATCGGCTATGGAATAAGATATGATCTTAGTTTCTTGGTTATAAGATTTGATGTTGCGCACCCTGTTTATCAACCATACTATAATAAGGGACAAAGGTGGTCTATGACTACAACAGATTCAAAACTCATTTATACCTTTAATTTTGCAATTGGGTATCCGTTCTAAATTTGTAAGCCTATTTATTCAAATGTAAAGGTTATCCAACCCATTCTACTTGTAAGCTTTTCTACATTAGTAGTGTATATTGTAGCTTTATCATCAAGAACATTAATAAGCCCATAGGCCATTTGAAATTCTACTCCTAATTTGAAATATGCAAGGTAAAACTCAAAACCAACACCTCCAGTAATCATTAAGTCGTGTGGGTTAAGTTTTAATACAACTTCATCAGAGGTGCCTTTTTTATCTTTTTGTGAAGCTAAATCAAGGCTATATCTTCCTCCTGCTAGCACGTAAGCTCTCATATTATTTAAGTTGCCTTCAAATCGTTTCGATTTGTACTTTAATGTAAGAGGGAAGTCTAAAAAAGTACTCTCCACTGTTTTCTTATATAATTTTTCCTCGCCAGGGCTAGTTTTAATAATATAGTTAAGGTTTCGCTCACCAAAGCTTAAGGTTGGAACAAATCGCAAATCAAGATATGTCATTAGTTTCATATTTGCCACAATTCCAATATTGAAACCCTGACTTAATGAAGGTTGTATTACCATAATGGTATCAATATAATCTTGTTGGTCAACAGGGAAAATATTGAAATTCATAGTATTCATTCCTAAAGTAAAACCAAAATGCCATTTCTTAATATCATAATTTGGCAAATTTTTAGGCATATATTGCGCATTAAGATTAGCAAAAGCAATCATAAACCCAAGGAAAAATATTATTTTGTACTTTTTATTCATATTATGTTACTAAACGTTTTAGTATTAATTGTATTGCGTTTATAAAAATTATTTTTCGCCAATATAAATACTTGAAATACCAGATGTTAAAGACTTATAACTAGTATTCTTAAATCCAACACTATCCATTATTTTAGTAAAATCACTAAAGGCAGGAAATCTCTTAACCGATTCTGGTAAGTATGTGTATGCGCTAGCATCATTGGATATAATCTTGCCAAAAGTAGGTAAGATATTATTCGAATAAAAGGCGTATAATTGTTTCATTGGAAAACTACGTGGTTGCGAAAACTCTAATACAATAAGGATACCTCCGGGTTTTATAACTCTTTTTATTTCACCTAATCCTTTTTCCAAATTTTCAAAATTACGAACACCAAAAGCTACCATTGCCAAATCAAAAGTATTATCATCAAAAGATAAGTCTTCAGAATCTTCTTGTTGCATTGTTATAAGATTATCGAGTCCTTTTTTTTCAATTTTCTTAATACCCACATTAAGCATATTTTGAGAAATGTCAATACCAACTATTCTTTCAGCATTGGATTTACTAGCAAGAATAGCGAGATCGCCAGTTCCTGTAGCTATATCCAGTATGGATTTTGGGTCGTGGCTCTTAATAATATTAAGCACCTTATTGCGCCAATAGTAATCAATTCCGAAAGAAAGAAAATGATTTAAAAAGTCATAGTTGTTTGCAATATTGTCAAACATATTTTCTACCTTTTCACGCTTATCTTTACCCTCTAGTTTGTCTAAATGTTCTTGATTTTCAATCATTGTTTTATTATATATAATGCTGCGAAGATAATGTTTTTTTGTGTTTAGCATATAATATTTGTTGTATTGCAAATAATATATAAATGATTGACAAACAGTGTTTTTATGGTAGTTTATTTTTTGGGAAGGTCTATTTATTTAGGTAAGAGGAATCTTTAAGATAGAATAATTTTAAATTTTTTATTATGAAATAGTAAATTATGCATATCTTTGTGGTGTATTATTGTTGCCGCTATTGTTTCATATTTAACTAATAGCTTTATTACACTAAAAAGATTAATTAATCAAAAATACTAGAATTGAAAAAAACATTACTATGAAGTATAAGATAATACTAGCTTTTTTTATTTTCCTATCGAGCACTTTTGATTTAAGTGCAAAGCGTTATAATCCATATGGTACTGATTGGGCATTTGGTGTCCATTTTGGTGGAACAGGCTTTTTCGGAGATATCAATGGTGGAACAGGCCCCCTAAATAGTACTCCTTTTAGTAAATACTTTTACCAAAATGCTAGCCTTATGGGAGGTGTTGCATTGGATAAGTGGTTTGGCCCTTATATTGGACTTTCTGGAAAAATGCAATATGGACATATTCAAGGAACTAAGGAAACTAGTTATGCTACATTTACTGCAAATTATTTTGAATATAATATATCTGTAGTTGGTAATTTGAGTAATTTGTTTTTTGGTGTAGATCGTCGAAGAAATCATATGATATACTCTAGCTTAGGCATGGGTTTGTCGGAATCTAGAACATGGAAGTATAGTACTAAAGGAGATGGAACAACTCTTATAGGTACTAATGGCTTTGGTAATCCCCGTAGTGAGGGAGGTAAATATGTACCAATGACAGAAACAATTATTACAACAGCTTTAGGAGTTAAATTTTATATTGGATCAAACCTTAGTTTTAATATTGAAGGAAGTGTTCATGCTATTAATTCTGATAAATTGGACGCTACTGCTAATGATTACGCTAATCAAAATTTTATTGCAGGACTAGAAGGTTATACCTATTTTAATATTGGTATGCAATATCACTTTGGTGGTGATGGTAGATATGCTAGTGGAAGCTATAAACATAAATCGCGATATACTAGTAGCCGTGGAGGTGCTGGAGAAATTAATATGCGCAAGCGTAATAAGGCTTGGAGAAAAATTCAAAGGAAGAAGAAAAGTAGATTTACTATTAAGAAGCACTAAACTAGTTTTTTACAGTTTATTAATTGAAAAATATTTGTTTACTAATGTGAGCAAATATTTTTTTTGCCATTTTTTTAGAAAAAGGCACGGAGTTGCAAACTCCCCACATGTATTATTTCTGAACCTTCACTTTTTCGCCCATTGTACATTATGCTTAGTTGGAGGTTGTTCAGTAAGTTTCTTTGGTAATTTATTATCCAAGAATAATTGCCGCCAGGCATAAATCCTTGAAGCATTTCAAATGCTATAGGTCCATTAGTTAGAGCAGAATATTTTATATTTATATGCTCTATAGTAGCAGTCCAACTTCCTTTATTAAGGATGCTATATTTGGTGTTAATTCCTATCTTATACGATTCGCTATTTTCACCACCAAATTCATGGCTATTCTTTTTTATTTCTTTACTCATGGGAATCGAAATTCTGAAAACTCTATTTGGTTGAAAACTTATCTTTGTTTGAAGCCTATGATTAGAAATGTCGAATTCTTTGTTCTTAAAATAGTCAGATATTGATAATTTATTTCCAAAACTACCCCCTAATTGTAAAAGAAAAACTCGATTTACATTCCAACGAAGTTTTATATTATGTTCAACCCTACTTCTACCTTGATACCCATTCATCATAAGAACCTTATTATTATTTTTTGTAAATGTATAGTCTGCTCCGTACTTAGAATGGCCACGATTGAAATATAGTGTATTTCTAAATGCAGTATTTATATTCATTAATGAGGTGTCATTTATACTGTGGAGGAATGGATTGGCATATTCTTTCCAGTCATTATTTAGAGTTTTCAGGGAACTTCGAAAAACTAATTGATTGGCAAATTTTGCAATTGTTTTCAATATAGGTGATGTACTTCTGCGCCACATTCTAGATGGTGTTAAATATATGGAAGTACTGAAAGTATTATTATATGTTTTAATATAGTCATTACTAGGCACATATATCCTAATATAGTTTGCTTTATCTTTAAATGCTGCTACTTCAAATTCATTAAGTTCTTTTACTCCATTGGCATTATAATCTTGCCACGAATAAACTCCCTGTCCTGGAGCCACTTCAATGTATGCATAATCTTTTCTGCTTTCCATTCCAGATCCGATCTCATAAAAGCTAGTAATTCTTATGCTTCCTTTATAAATATTAAGATAATGCTCAATGCGTCCAAGAGCTGTATTCTCAGGTTTTATGGTTGTTTGTGTACTATCAGTTATTTTTAGATTGCGATAATTTGCTAGTAAGCTCAATCTGTTATTTTTATTTTTTAGAAGTTTGTAATTTAATCCAATCTCATTAGCCCTCATTGACCTATGTAAATCAAAAGTGGAAGGTGAATAATCATCACGAAGCCTATAGTGTAAGCGAATGTTTTGCTTTGCTTCTTCTGGCGATTTTATGAATGCTTCATATTGTTGGTATTGATATGAATTCTTATAAAGAGTATCGTTAGTTTTTTCTTTAAATAGATTATTTTCTCCATCCTCAATTACTCCTATTGTAATATATTTCAACTTTTTTTGCAGTAAAATATTATGCCTAATAAAGTTTGAATTTCTATTTAGTTCTTTGGTATTTGTTAGCGATAGATTTGATGATAATTTCCAATTATTAATCTCAGTATTTGCTGTTAGCTTATTCTTGTTGCCATTATAGTTTTTGGCAGTCCAGTATTTTTGGTAATCATATTTTAATAGGGTAGACTTGCTGTTTTTCAGAGCAATTGAGGCTTCTAGTTTTTGCTGGTCGCTATTAACTATTTGTTGAGAATTCCAATTTCTATCAAATTCTACATCTCTAAATCTTTCAATGGCCCTAAAGTCCTTATCTACAAACTCATAGTTAGCATCACTTATAAGTTGCCAATTATTTTTTTCTCCAATATTGGTTCTATTTTCAAGCCCTATTTTGTATGCGAAGTTAGTATTATTGTCGTCATTATAAGGTGATAATAAATTCATATCATTATCACTTACAGCAAACTCTGCTTTAATCTTTGTGTTTTTCATGAACTCATACTCTAGTTGAGTGCTAAGCATTTGCTTTTTCTTTGGTGTTACTAGTAAAATTACAGGCTCGTGATCTCCTTGT
>JAGLDA010000004.1 GCA_023145955.1 Bacteroidales bacterium | reverse complement strand
GCCTAAATAGGGGAGAGTAATTCAACCTATTTGTAAGTATTATACCAATTTAAATAAATAAAGCAAAAGGTCTAAAGTATTAATATTTTCGACCTTTTGCTTTATGAAGTAATTCTAATTATCGTAGATCTACAACCTCTGAATCAGGGTATTTATTAGCATCAATTTTAAAATAACCCTTAGGTAAATTTAAATTTGTTTCAAACTTCTCAACATTAAAAGTATATTGAATGTTATCCTTTTCAAAAATAATAGCTTCATTTATCCAGCTATTTACCTTGTCTACTTTTATGCGAATTTTATAGTACGATTTAGCTTCTTTTGGTGTAAGGTCAATTATATGAATATCTCTTCCGTTTTCCTTAGCACTTTTAATGTATTTTGCTTTATAACTATCATCTACACTAGTTATTACTTTTAAAAAACCAAAACTATCTTTTGATTTATCAACATTGCTAATTTGGATTTCTTCAGCATCAGGATCGTGAGTCCATAAAGTAGTACCATCAGATACAATGTTTCTTCCCATTATATGTAGGTTGTACATATCTCCATCCATTACAATGCTTCCGGGTAAAGAATTGTCTATTTTGTGGGCTTTATCTTGCATTCTATAATTAAATTGAAATTTAAGATTGTCAAAAGTTTTAGCCTTTTTAGATATTTCTTCTAGAATACTCTTTGCCTTGGTATCATTAATTTGAGAATAGCTACTTATGTTTATAGTTAATAGCGCTAATAATAATATTGTAATTCTTTTCATAATGTTTTATTTTATTATTTTTCAATTAAAAGCAATACTTGAGATTTGTTTGATACAAATTCTTCTATTTTCTTGCATTTATGTCTTCCAATAATTGTTCCAATGTTTGTATATCAGAAATTAATACGTCTCTGGCCTTGCTGCCTTTACTTTCGCCAACAATTCCTGATGCCTCTAGTTGGTCAATAATTCTGCCTGCACGATTGTATCCAAGCTTCATTTTGCGTTGTATTAATGATGTACTACCTTGTTGATTGTTTACTATCATCCGCGCAGCATCATCAAAAAGCTCATCTCTATCGTCCATGTCTATATCAGCTCGTCCACTTTCATCATCTCCAACAAACTCTGGTAAGTTGAATGCACTTGCATATCCTCTTTGATCACTTATGAAATCAACAATAGCTTCTATCTCTGGAGTATCTACAAATGCACATTGTAATCTAACTAACCCATCGCCTTTAGAAAACAACATATCACCACGACCAATTAATTGGTCAGCACCACCAGCATCGAGTATGGTTCTTGAGTCTATCTTAGAAGTAACACGAAATGCAATCCTTGCGGGGAAATTTGCTTTAATTAAACCCGTAATTACGTTTACACTAGGTCTTTGTGTTGCAACTATTAGGTGTATTCCAATAGCACGAGCAAGTTGTGCTAATCGAGCTATTGGTGTTTCTACTTCTTTTCCTGCAGTTGTAATAAGGTCAGCAAATTCATCTACTACTAATACAATATATGGCATAAATCTATGGCCATTTTCAGGGTTAAGCTTTCGTGCTATAAACTTAGTATTATACTCTTTAAGATTTTTACACCTTGCATTTTTTAAAAGCTCATATCTATCGTCCATCTCTATACATAGAGAGTTTAAGGTAGTAACAACATCCTTATTGTCGGTAATAATAGCCTCTGCTTTGTCTGGTAACTTTGCCAAATAGTGCTTCTCAATTTTAGAGAATAATGAGAATTCAACTTTCTTCGGATCCACCATTACAAACTTTAGTTGTGCCGGATGTTTTTTATATAATAATGATGTAATTATAGCATTTAACCCAACAGATTTTCCTTGTCCTGTTGCTCCAGCTACTAATAAGTGTGGCATTTTTGCTAGGTCAAAAACAAAAGTTTCATTGCTAATTGTCTTACCTATAGCAACTGGTAGATCAAATTTTGAGGTTTGAAATTTTTCACTAGCAATTATTGTTTTCATCGGTACAATCTCAGGATTTGAGCTAGGAACTTCTATTCCTATTGTTCCCTTGCCTGGAATTGGAGCTATTATACGAATCCCTAGTGCAGCTAAACTCATAGCGATATCATCTTCCAAATTTTTGATTTTCGAAATACGAACTCCCGGTGCAGGTATTATCTCATATAAAGTTATTGTTGGCCCTATTGTAGCCTTTATTTTATCAATTTTAATTCCATAATTAGAGAGTGTTTCTACAATTCTATTTTTATTGGTTTCTAACTCTTCTCTATTAATTGTAATACTATTTGTTGAGTATTCTTTTAATAAGTCTAATGTTGGGTTTTTAAAATTTGCTAAATCTTCTTTAGGATCATATAGAGTGTCTATTCCATGAGGATTGCTAGCATTTTTAGCCAATAATGTCTCTTCATTTATATCCTCAATTGATAGGTCTAAATCTTCTTCCGTATTTTCTAAATTATCATCTGCATTATCAGTATTATTCTCGGCTATTTCAATTTCAAAATCATCATTCTCTGTTGCTGCTTTATCTTCATCAATAGTTTCGTTATTTGTAATATCAAAGTCTAAACTGCCATCAGACTCTTCGTTTTCATCTGTAATACTTGTTTTATCAATATTTTGCTCGAGCTCAACCTCGTTATTACTTTGTTCTTCTAATTTAGCAAGGTCATTAATGTTTAGTCCATCTACTTCATAATCATCAAGGTTATGAGTTTCTTCATTACCTTTTGGAATAATAAAACCTTTTATGAAATTAATAATGTCAAATGCGAATACTAGAAACGTTAGCAATGAGAATATAATAATAATAATAGTACCAGGTTTCCCGACTAATCCTTCCAAATAACTTGAGGTATGAAAACCAAATATGCCACCAAAAATAGAGTCCTTAGGGTGGCCATTAAATATATAACCTAGTGTTATAGAAATCCAAACAACAGCAAATAGACTGTGCCTTAAGGCCCTTTTTATAGATAGTATTCTGTAGCCAGATAATAACCTTAGACTTATGAGCCCACTAATATATAGAATAAAAAATGATGAAATTCCAAACCATTCTTTTATAAGAGATTGAGAAAAAGCAGCACCAAGTCGCCCAGTAACATTATGAACAATAATATCTTGATCAAGTAATACTCTTCCAAAACTTATATTTGAAAATATATCATCATTATTCCAACTATACCAACTTATAAAATATGATACAAAAGCAATGAATAGATATATTGTGAAAAATAAAAGGAATAAGCCAAATGTTTTTACAAAGCGCTCGTCTTTAGTAAATTTAAAAATACTGGGCATGGTGATAGTTTTATCTCCTTTTTTTCCAGATTTCTTTTTTGATTTCTTCTTCTCTTTCTTATTTTCCTTGCCAATCTCGTTCTTCACTGCTTTTGTTTTTTATAATAATTAATAATACCAAATAATTATTTTCCTTGAAGATAATTCATTAGCTCATCTTTCTGGTCTGGAGTAAATACTTTGTAATCAGATGGTAAAAAGAAGTCTAAGTCGCTAACTTTGCCTTTTTTTACTTCTGTAGCTATCATCTTTGTAATAAGTGTGGAAGATACATCATAGTATTCTAATAGTTCACCATCAATACCTTCGTATGGGCTGCCTTCATTAGATTTTAAACTTCCTAATTTTGGAGAATAAAATACACTAAACATACGCTCTTCAGCTTCAACGCCTTCAATCGGAGTAAATGTAACAGTTGCTTTATTGCATATATAACCAGCAATTTCTTTTGTGTCTGACGATAAATCTATCTCTGTAGTATATTCACGTGCAGAATCTTGTTTTGCTTCTATTTCACTTAGTTTTGCAACAATAGCTGCTTTTCGTAATCCGGCCTCTATTAAAACCATAAACTGATCTGTTTCTGGATTTGAAACGTAGGTAATGCTTCCTCCAGGGCCTTCTACATCAAACATCGACATGCCATCATACATTTTTACCTTTTGTGATATAGGAAATTTACCCATTTCTATGCTTGTGAATTTTGTGCTCTCATAACTTAGGTCGTAAGATATGGTTCCTCTAAATTGTTTTGATTTTTTCTTTTTCTTAGCAATGCTCGATGTAAGCATTAGTATTCCTAATAAAGCAATAACGGTTATTGTAATAATACGTTTCATAATTGTGTGTTAATATTAAAATAAGTTTAAAGTTCTGTAATACACATCATTAAGTATTATACCTAATGATGTGTATATTTTATGCAATTATACATAAAAGTAACGATTGATTATATGTAATTATTATTGTAATTAAAGACTTATTAAAAGTAAAATGTGGATAAAGTTGCCATTAGATAACCAGTTTTTTTAGTGTATATTTGCTTTTTAAATACCACTTTTTTTTGATGAAACTATTTATTATAACATCTCGTGTACCTTGGCCTTTGGATAAAGGTGATAAATTGCGTATTTATCATCAAATTCGATATTTGTCGAAGTCGTATGATATAGAATTAGTAGCTCTGAGCTCAAAAAAGAATAATGATAAAGCTAAAACTGAACTTGAAAAGTAT
Source organism: Bacteroidales bacterium (assembly GCA_023145955.1). Lineage (GTDB taxonomy): Bacteria > Bacteroidota > Bacteroidia > Bacteroidales > UBA1556 > UBA6267. The sequence continues at coordinate 49,117 of JAGLDA010000004.1, read as the reverse complement.
TGTAAGAAAGTGCATTTTTTTCATATTTCGGCATATATGAATGGAGTAGGAGTATTGAAGGCTTTTTTTAGCAATATGCCTATGCAAATTGGTTATTTCTATAATCGAAGAATTAATTCCCAAATTCAAGTTTTAATAAATGAGTCTAATCCAGATTTTGTTTTTGGGCAATTAATAAGAGTAGCAGAATATATGCGTCAGATTGAAATGCCAAAGGTATTAGATTTGCAAGATGCATTGTCAAAGGGCCTACAACGAAGAGCACTTAAGTCTAAAGGTATAATGAAATATGTACTTAATTTTGAGTATAAACGTGTGCTAGCTTATGAAAAAAACGAGCTCGATGATTTTCATGCTCTTTCTATTATTACACAAACAGATAAAGATTTATTGCCTTCAAGAATTCAAAATAAGACTAAAATTGTACCAAATGGTGTGGATTTAAACTTTTTTAGGGAACAAGATATTGAAAAAAAATATGATATTGTATTTACCGGCAATATGAGTTATGCACCAAATGTGATGGCGGCAATATTTCTTATTAATGAAATTATGCCACTAGTTTGGAAAGAGAGAAAACAAGCTACGGTTTTACTTGCAGGATCTTCTCCTCATTCTGAAGTTCAAGCACTAAGTAATGAAAGGGTAAGTGTAAGTGGTTGGCTTGATGATATTAGAGTAGCTTATGCGGAATCTAGAATATTTGTAGCACCAATGCAAATAGGCATAGGTTTGCAAAACAAATTATTAGAAGCCATGGCTATGAATATGCCATGTGTAACAACTAAACTGGCAAATAATGCACTAAATGCTGAGAATGGAAATCAGATTCTAGTAAGTGATGACAATAATGCCAAACAATTTGCTAATCATATTTTAAGATTAATGGAAGATAAAAAATTAGTAGAATCCATAAAACATAATGGATATACCTTTGTCAAAAATAATTATGATTGGAAAAGTGCTGTTGATAAATTAGAAAAATTATTCTAAATATTTTACCTTAGTAGTGTAATAGTACCTGTTAGCTCATAAGATTTAATACTAGCTTCTTTAACTTGTATCAACCAAGTATAAACACCTTCTTGTACTTTTTGCCCTTTATATAGTCCATCCCAACCATAATTTATATCGTTAGTTTCAAATATTTTTTGACCCATCCGGTTATATACTATCATAGTAAAAGCAGCAGTATTGGAGATAATACCCTTAGCATAAAAGATATCATTTACTCCATCTCCATTAGGAGTAAAACCTGTTGGTACATATACTGCGCAGTTTTCTACAACCACATATAATGATGTAGTATCATAACAATTTGTATTGTCTTGTGTATTTATTGCAAGTACAGAAAATAGTTTAGAATGCACAGCTGTTTCTTTTATTGATTGTGACGATGCTCCATTGCCCCATTTATATGTCATTCCGCCACCGGCAGTAAGTGTTATTTCTCCTGCCCTACAAATAGTATCATAATTAGAGGTGATATTTGCAATTGGGTTGTCAAGTACTTCAACTAAAACATCGGTACTGTCTTTACAAGTATTAATGTCTTCAACAGTTACAGTATAAGTTGTGTTTGTTAATGGTATTACGTATTGATTTGCAGTATTAACACCATTGCTCCATTCGTAATTAATTCCTCCTGAAGCCCTAAGGTAAGCACTTGTGCCATCGCAAACTACCGTATCGTTGCTAGTAATAATATTTGGTAAATTGGCAACAGTTACCATTGTTGATGTGTCGGCAGTACATGAATTATTATCAGTTACTGTTAAATAATATGTAGTTGTAGAGGTAGGTGCAACATCAATAATATCAGAAATATCGCCATTACTCCATTGATATAGTACTCCACCTGAAGCTTTTAGGCTAGCAGTTGTTCCTATACATATTAGTGTATCATCTGATATTTGAATATTAGGAAGTGGTACCAATGCTACTTCTATTGTGTCATAATTACTGCACCCTAACGAAGATGTTGCCGTAAGAGTGTATGATTGTGTGTTGTTAGGTACTAATAAAATAGAACTTGTTGTTGCACCATTGCTCCATAAGTATGTAGAATTAGCAATGTCACTGTTACTATATAAGATTATTGAATCGTTTACGCAAATATTAGTGTCATTTCCAATTTCTATTTGTGGTGCAGGGTTTATATCAACGGTAAAGACCGTATCATAAATGCATCCTGCATTATCAACCATCGTATATGTTATATCCTGTTGTCCCTGATTGCTTATTACTTGGTATGAAGTGTCCCCAATTCCATAATTCCAATATGTAGTATCAATTATAGGTGTATAGCCCCAAGCTACAGGTAATAATGATGCGTCAAAATCTATTCCCCAAGAGAAAATAAAACCATTATCAATCATGAGGTTATCTGTAACAGTAATGCTCCATGTGCCATTAAGTGGGCATCCTAATAGATTAGTTATTGGTGTTTCGGGTAAGTATTGTATAATAGGCAGAGTGCCTGTAGCTGTAGATGTAGCTGGATATGCAGTTGAAGGAGGTAAATAACTATGATTAGTATACGATGCTCCTAATAAATCAGTAAAACTATATTGATATGTATTAAATGCCGCAGCCATAGTGGTGCTTCCTCCAGATAGCCAGTGATACATATATCCTAGACCAGCAATTTGTGCTGAATTATTGTCGGTAGGTTCTCCAAGAAAGTTTGCGCCTCCTCCTGGGTAAGATTTTAACGTAACAGTAGCATTATTAGGGCATTTTACTACAAGGTTTAAATCTCCAATATAAGAATGCTCTATTTCCATAAAAATCTTTGTAAGATCGTTTGCGTTTTGTAAAACTTGACCCGTGGCAAAACCACTAAACACAAGATTAGATGTGTATGAAACTCCTGATCCGTCAGGTAAATATGTTGTGCCAGCAACCGAAAGTGATGGCGTTACCGACCATGGTGTTGGTGTTACATTACCCATTTGTAATGTAGAATCGTATTGGCAAAACTGTATTGGAGAAACCATAGTGCCAGTGAAATCAGGTGGGGTAGAAACCCTAATTCTGACCTCCGTAGCTTGTGCTGCAGGGCAGCCAATTGTATCGGATGCCAAAATATATGCGTTATAGCCTTGTACATTATTTATTGTGGTAGTAATATTTTGTCCGTCAACATTATTATTACCTCCAAAATTCCATACGAAATTTGTAGTTGAAGTATCTTGGTGGTAATAAGCATCATTAAGGTAAAAGTTTGCCGAAGCTTTTAATTCAACAGAATCACCAGGGCAAATATCAATATAGTATATACCGCTATCTATCGTAAAAGGTGGTGTTGATTGTGTAATAATAGTATTATAACTCTGGCATGGAATACTACATGCTATTGTTGCATCCCAACCTGTGCTAGAACCTACTGAAGTCCATCGTATTGTTAGCTTTCCTTGTGTGCCAAGAAATGAAGCTCGTATTGTTTGACCTATTGGTGAATTCCCATTATTATATATTGCAATTAATGGGGCACTTACATTTGCACCATCAAATACCTCAAGCATATCACCAATTTGTACATTGAATGAATTAAATGTAATATTAGTAAAATTACTTACAGGAGCAAATGTGACTATATACGATTGCCCAGCTGTATAACCCCCTGTAGCCCCTCCAGAATCGTAAAAGGTGCCTGAGCAAGTGGTAACTGTTTGACCGTTATAAGTATTTATTTTATATGTTTGACCAAATAAAATCCCTGTGTTTATAGCTATTGCAGCTATTATAAATAATATTTTTTTCAAGTTCTTCTGGTTTCTAATTTATGCTGTAAAGATATATAAATGATGCAATAAGTTGCCTATTACTTTTAAATATTTTACTTTTTTGTGAATATATTTATTTGTATATTAAAAATAATATCTAATTTTGCTTTAATTATATAACAATATTTGTTCGATATGTTAGTTTTATAACTTTCGTAATGGCTTATTATAAAAATAGATAGCATATTAATAGAAAAATATTGTTTACTTCAATAATACATATATATTTGCCGACTAAACCTATTGTTTTTTTTTGTCTTTAGTATAAATTTATATATTGAAAAAAAATGGTAGGTATTTAATAACTTAATAAACAAAATATGTCAAAAACACATTCATTTCATATACCTGTGTTGGGCATAGGGTATAGTATTGATTCGCCGCTGAAGGTTTCTAAATTCGGCATAAACTCAGTACTATCCTTAGTTGACGATATACTCGTTGAACGAGTACGTAAGGTATATAGTTCGAAATATAAAATCCCTTATCAGGAGATTTCTGATAAGATTGATGATTTTCGTGCTAAAAGGATTACATCTTATTTAAACTTTATAAATAAGGTTACAGAAGAAAAAATTACTGAACTTCGTAGCGGAGCAAGTGATAAGCTTGATGAGATAAAAGAATATTTCAGTTATTTGCCAGATTCTTCCACTGTAAAAAAAGAGTTTAATACTTTTGTTAATCAGAAAAAAACTGATTTTGAAGAATTTAAAACTTGGTTGTCAGAAAATGTTAATATGGGCAGTATTGATGTTAATATAATGACAAAAATTGATAAGGATAATTATAAAAATGGAGAGCAACTTCCTGTAGAATATAATGATGCACATGCAGCATTACGTGGTTATGCAGAAAGTGATTTAGAGTCTTCAATTATTTTGTCAGCAGGAATGAATCCTCGTTTATTTAATTATATGGAAAATTTCCGCGATTTTTTTCCTGATGTGTACGGACGTATCAAGAAAAAAATTGTATTAAAAGTAAGCGATTATCGTTCAGCACTAATTCAAGGTAAGTATTTAGCTAAAAAAGGAATTTGGGTTTCTGAATATCGAATAGAGTCAGGTCTTAATTGTGGAGGTCATGCCTTTGCTACAGATGGATATCTATTAGGTCCAGTTCTTAATGAATTTAAAATTAAGCGTGATGAATTAATTGCTTCTGTAGGAAGTACGTTAATGTCTACCTTAGTTGCTAAAGGATTAGTTATTCCTAAGGAAGTGCCTAATCTTAAAATAACTGCTCAAGGCGGTGTTGGAACATCTGAGGAACATCAGTTCCTTATAGATGAGTATAATGTTGATTCGGTTGGTTGGGGAACTCCATTCTTAATGGTTCCAGAAGCAACAAGTATAGATGATGATACATTAATGCGATTAGCAGGTGCTAAAGAGGAAGATTTATACTTGAGTGATATTTCACCTTTGGGAGTGCCTTTTAATTCATTAAGAGGAAATACAAAGGATGTTGAAAAAATGGCACGAATAGCTAAAGGAACTCCAGGAAGCCCTTGTCCTAAAAAATACGTTGCTTTAAATAATGATTTTACAGAAAAATCGATTTGTACAGCATCTAGACGATATCAAAAACTTGCTATAAAAAAGCTTGTAGATCAAGAGCTTCCAATTGATGAGTATCAAATTAAGTACGAAAAGATTGTGGAAAAATCATGTATCTGTGTAGGACTAAGTACTGCTACTCTAAAGGTTAATAATCTTGATACTAAAATAGAGGGTGATGGTGTATCTGTATGTCCAGGTCCAAATATGGCCTACTATTCTAAAACTGTATCACTTAAGCAAATGATTGGTCATATTTATGGCGAGCATAATATTATGACTCGTACCGATAGACCAAATATGTTTGTTAAGGAATTAGGTTTATATCTTGATTTTTTGAGAAATAAAATAAGTGACAGCAAAGTTGGTTTTAATAAGCGTCAGGCGAAATACCTGAATACGTTTGTCACTAACCTACAATCTGGAATTGATTATTATTATGATCTTTTCAACGGTGTTAGTAGTGATTTTGAAACTAAACGACAAGAAATAATTGATCAATTAGTAGATAAGAACAAACAGTTAGAAGAATTGATTAATATGGTTTCCAAACTTAAAATAGAGCCGGTACCAGTTAAGGCGTAGGTAGTTGTGGTTTTTGTTAGCTATAATAAGTTGTCTTTTATGTAATAAAAAAAGATAACTTATTTAATAAATTTATTTAGAGAGGATTAACAATAAATATTTTTATAAAAAGCTTGATACTAACGAAATTATAATTATCTTTGCAGACCTAAATAATTAAAGTTATTTATTGACAAGAATTTTATTAACAATTATAAATATAAATAAATATGACAAAAGCAGAAATTGTAGCAGAAATTGCTAATAAAACTGGTATTGAGAAGATTGCAGTGCAATCAGTTGTAGAGACTTTTATGGATACTGTAAAAGGTGCTATGATTAATGGTGAAAACGTATATATGCGTGGATTTGGTTCTTTTATTATTAAAGAACGTGCAGAGAAGACAGGTAGAAATATTTCTAAGAATATTACTATTAAGATTCCAGCTCATAAGATTCCTGCATTTAAGCCAGCTAAATCTTTCGTGAATGAGGTTAAGTCAAAATTGTAATAACAAATAATATTTTTAATTATGCCAAGTGGTAAAAAAAGAAAAAGACATAAGATGTCTACGCATAAGCGTAAGAAGAGACTTCGAAAGAATCGTCATAAGAAGAAGTAATTCTTCACACATCTTATAAATAAACAATTACATGCTTTCTTTTTAAGTATGTAATTGTTTTTATTTTAAGCTAAATAGTTTTTTATAGAAACTGTTAAATAGGGTATATTAGTTTGCCTTATTATTATCTATTCTAAAGCAGATTTTCAATGCGATGGAATTAAAAAAATAAAAAAAAACTCCTTCTGTTCCGGATAATTAAATTTCAGATTTCTCAACTAGAAAGTAGAGATCGTCTCTATTAATTTTAATTTAATAAAAATTACCGTGAACAAAGATTTAATTATCAATGTAAGCCCCCAGAAAATTTCTATAGCATTATTGGAAGATGATCAGCTAATGGAAATTAATGAGGAAAAGCTTGATAATAATTATAGTGTAGGTGATTTATACCTTGGGAAAGTAAAGAAAATAACTCCTGGTCTTAATGCCGCTTTTGTAGGTGTAGGCCATGAAAGAGATGCTTTTCTTCATTACCACGATTTGGGTCCTAAGGTTCGTTCTTTGAATAAGTTTGTTAAAATCTGTAACAATTCTAATAGTAAAAATGTAAAGTTGAAAGACTTTAAATTTGAAGAAGATATTGTTAAAACAGGAAAAATTCAAGAAGTGCTATCAGTAAATCAAACAATTTTGGTACAAGTGGCAAAAGAGCCTATTAGCTCTAAAGGTCCTCGTATTACTAGTGAGATTGCTTTAGCTGGAAGATATGTAGTTTTAGTACCTTTCTCAAACCGTATTTCTGTTTCTCAAAAGATTAAAGATTTTGAGGAAAGAAATAGACTTAAGCGTTTGGTGAAAAGTATAAGGCCAGTTAATTTTGGTGTTATTATTCGTACTAGTGCTAGAGAGAAAAAGGTTGCAGACCTTCTTTCTGATATCGATAATCTTGAAAAGAAATGGAATGACACTGTATCGAAGCTTAATTCGGCAATTCCTCCAGAGAAAGTTCATGGAGAACTAAGTCGTACTTCTACAATACTAAGAGATTTATTGAATAAATCGTTTAATAGTATTGTTGTTGATGATGAAAAAATGGCTGAGGATCTTCGAACATACATTGCCACATTCGCTCCCGATAGAGTTGATCTTGTAAAGTATCATAAAGGGAAAGAACCTGTTTTTGAACAGTTTAACGTAGACAAACAAATTAAAAGCTCTTTTGGAAAGAAAGTTACAATGAAATCCGGAGCATACTTGATTATAGAACATACTGAGGCAATGCACGTTATTGATGTTAATAGCGGTCATCGTATCAAGAAAGAACTAAATCAAGAGGATGCAGCTCTCCAAGTAAATATGATTTCGGCTAAAGAAATAGCACGTCAATTACGTTTGAGAGATATGGGTGGAATTATTGTTGTTGATTTTATAGATATGACTGTAAAAGAACATCGTACTAGCTTATATAATTTCCTTAAGGCAGAAATGAAAGGTGATAAAGCCAAACATACTATTCTTCCTGTTACTAAATTTGGACTTATTCAAATTACTAGGCAGAGAGTTCGTCCTGAGATGACAATAGAAACTCAAGAAAAATGTCCTGTATGTCATGGCTCTGGCGAGGTAAAATCAGCGGTTCTTATTGCTGATGATATCGAGAATAATATTCGATTCTTATTGCAAGAACAAAATGAGAAATCATTGAGTATTAGACTTCATCCTTTTATTTATGCACACTTCAAAATGGGAATCTTCAATTTCCGTTGGAAATGGTTTAAAGAATATAGAAAGTGGGTTAATCTAATCCCTGATAATTCATACCATTTTTTAGAATATCACTTTTATAACAAACAAGGTGATGAAATAAAACTATAAATATATTACACTATAATTATTATAAAGGCCGTTGAATAATCAACGGCCTTTTTTTTGTGCAAAAAAAATATGCTTTTTGGCATTATACCAAACTTGAATCAAGCCTGCCGATATAAATTGTTTATATTTCACGTATTATGCGTTAAAAATTATTCCCGTAGCTTTGGCTATGCAATATTTTTTTGCCTTGAATACAAGAAATATTTTCCAATTTGTTTATCAACAGATTTGAATCATAATTGGTATTATTTATTATGAGTATCTACTAAATATATATTTAATCTATTATTTCAAATGAACACGAATTAATGATACATTTGTATTTAGTTTAATATTTGAAGTTTTATATATTAATGGACAATAATCAAATATTTAAGGATATAATATCTAAGTTGGAGCACTATTGCGGTTATCAAGAGCGCTGCAGTATTGATGTTGAAATGAAGCTACATAAGATAGATGCTCCAAGCAATATTTATGATGATGTTTTTGCCTACTTACGAGAGAATAATTTTTTGGATGATTTAAGGTATGCAAAGAGTTTTACAAGGGGTAAATTTTATAATAACAAATGGGGTAAGAATAAGATATTTGCTGCTTTAAGAGCTAAGCGTATTAATACCAGCAGTATAAATATTGCTTTAGAAGAAATAGATGAGCAGGAATATTATAATACTTTAGTCCATATTTGTAGAATAAAAACAAATAATATTGGTGGAATTGAATCTATGAATAATAAGAAAAAACTACTAAATTTTGCTATGCAGCGGGGTTTTGAAAGTAAGCTAATTTGGCGATTTATTAATGTTACAAATAAATAATATAAGATGATAACAAAAGAGAACCATAAAGAAAATATTGAAAGGTTAGACGCCTTGAGGGGGTATCTTTGACCTCGATAGAAAACAGATGGAAATTGAAGAGGAGGAACTGAAAACTCAAGATCCTAATTTTTGGAATAATCCTAAAAAGGCTGAGCTTTTATTAAAAAAAATAAAAGATAAAAAACGCTGGATAAATAGTTGGAACACAGCTAACGAGAGCAATGAGGAGCTTGAAATATTATTTGAATTTTTTGATATTGGAGAAATAGAGGAATCCGAGATTGAGCAAAAATACATAGAGGTTATAAATAAAATTGAAGACCTTGAATTATTAAATATGCTTGGTGCAGAAAGTGATAAGCTAAATGCAATGCTACAGATAAATCCTGGAGCTGGTGGCACCGAAAGTCAGGATTGGGCACAAATGCTCATGAGGATGTATATTAGATATGGAGAGAGAAAAGGCTATAAAGTTAATGTAATTGAAGAGCAGGATGGCGAAACAGCAGGTATAAAATCTGCTACTATTGAGTTTATTGGAGATAATGCTTTTGGATTTTTAAAAGCAGAAAATGGAGTACATAGGTTAGTGCGGATTTCTCCTTTTGATTCTGCTTCGCGAAGACATACCTCCTTTGCTTCTGTTTACGTATACCCAATAGTTGATGATAGCATCGAAATAATAATTAATCCAGCAGATTTAGATTGGGATACATTTAGAGCTGGTGGCCCTGGCGGACAACATGTAAATAAAACCGAATCAGCAGTAAGGCTTCGACATGAGCCTAGTGGGTTTGTAGTAGAGTGTCAAGAAACTCGTTCTCAACATAAAAATAGAGAGAAAGCAATTAAAATGCTTAAATCGAAACTTTATGAAAATGAGTTACGTAAGAAACAAGAAGAAAGCCAACAAGTAGAGGATGGGAAAATGAAAATTGAATGGGGCTCTCAAATACGATCATACGTTATGCATCCTTATAAGCAGGTAAAGGATGCTAGAACTAAATATGAAACCTCCAATGTGCAGGCTGTTTTGGATGGTGATATTGACAATTTTATTAAAGCCTTTTTAATGCAATAAATTTGAACTTATGAAAATGAGAATTGCGCTTTTTGCAAAACAATATTTTAGTAATTATAAAGATAATTATCAATCTATAATCAATAGACTAGAGCTATCTAATTGTGATATATTTATAAATAAAGATTTTTACAAGCTACTTAAAAATAATGTTCATTTTAAGTTGGAACCTATACAATATCAGAATCTTAATGATTTTGATAAGAAACCACATGCTTTTTTTAGTTTGGGAGGTGATGGCACTATTCTCGATACAATACAAGTTGTGCGAGATTCTAATATTCCTATTTTGGGAATTAATATGGGTAGATTAGGTTTTTTGTCATCAGTTTCGTTAAATGAAGTTGATAAGGCAATTACAAGTGTTCTGAAAAATAATTATATACTAGATAAACGTACTTTGCTTTCACTAAAAACAGATGGTAAATTATTTGGTGACTTAAATTTTGCATTAAATGAATTTGCTATTCAAAAGAAAGATCATCTTTCTATGATTGTAGTTCATGTGTATATTGACGATCAGTTTCTGAATTCATATTGGTCTGACGGACTGTTGATATCTACACCAACAGGTTCTACGGCGTATTCATTATCAGTAGGGGGTCCAATTGTTACTCCTGGGGCTGGAGTTTTTGTTATTTCACCTATTGCTCCTCATAACCTTACAGTAAGGCCAATTGTTATTCCTGATAATAGTACTATAAAACTTAAAATTCAAGGCCGATCAAAATCCTTTCTTGTTGGTTTAGATTCTAGGTTCGAAACAATAAAGGCATCAACAGAATTGGTGGTAAAAAAGTGTAACTTTACAGTTAATATGGTACAGATTGGTAGTAGAAGTTTTTTCGATACTATTAGGGAGAAATTAAATTGGGGATTAGACATAAGAAATTGATATTCAGACGATAGATGTAATTGGCTTTTATGGTAAAATATTTTACCTTTGCGAATTATTGAAATAGGCAATAATATATTATTTTATTAGTTATAGAATACAACACACATTGAAAAAACTATGAAGAAACTCTTAACTATTTTTGCAGCATTATTACTTTCATTGGGGTCATATGCACAACATCATGAGATAGGTATATTTGGTGGTGTTTCATATTATATGGGAGATTTAACACCAACTCATTTTAGCATACCAGGCTATAATTTTGGTTTACAATACCGCTACGCTATAAACAGAAGATTTGCTGTTAGAATAGTCGGTCATTATGGCCAAATTAATGGTGATAGCAAAAATGATACTGAAAGTAAACAATATAAGAATTTAAGTTTTCATTCTCATATCCTAGATATAGAGGGTGGTATTGAGATTAACTTTCTGGAGTATGAGCCAGGAAGTAAAAAACATAGGTTTACTCCTTTTATTTTTGGTGGGTTAAATATTTTTAGCTTTAATCCAAAGACGTATTACGGAGGAGAAGAATATGAATTACAGCCATTAGGAACCGAAGGTCAAGGACTAACGGCATATCCAGATAGTAAGCCTTATAAATTAGCTGCATTAGCAATTCCTTTTGGAATAGGTATTAAATGGAGTGTTTCTAAGAGAGTAAGCTTAAGCATGGAGTGGGGATTAAGAAAAACATTTACTGATTATTTGGATGATGTTAGTACGAGATATCCTGATCCATCTATTTTGGCTTCAGAAAAAGGTGCTGTTGCAGCAGCATTAAGCAATCGCATAAATGAGCAAGATTATATTGATGCAGGATATGATCTTTCTATAGGGCCGAATGGAGTGCCAAATAATAAAGCCGATTTTGCCGTGTATATGGCATCAAAGGGGTCTGGTGGTGCACAACGTGGTGGTGATGGCAAAGACTGGTATGGTATTGCTGGTATAACAGTGATGTTTAAAATTGTTGGAAAGAAGCAAAGCCGTTGCCCTGCATATAAACAAAGGAATTATTTTAAGGAGTATTTACTCTTTTAATTGAGAAATAAAGTTTGAAGGAAAAAATAGATTTAAATAGAATTCCTAAGCATGTTGCCATTATTATGGACGGTAATGGGAGATGGGCAAAGAAACATGGGAAATTACGTGCTTTAGGACATAAAGCAGGGGTTATGCCTGTGCGTGAAGTGTCAGAAGCAGGTTCTGAACTAGGCGTTAAGTATATTACTCTATATGCTTTCTCTACAGAAAATTGGAATAGACCAAAAGCAGAAGTTGATGCTTTAATGGCGCTACTTGTTAGTAGTATAAAAAAAGAGATTAAAGATTTAAAAAAGAATAACATACAATTACAAACAATAGGTGATTTATCATCATTGCCTTCTATTAGTCAGAAGACACTTAGAGAAGCTGTTGCCGAGACCTCAGAAAATACTGGATTAACTCTTATTTTAGCTTTAAGCTACGGATCTCGTACCGAAATTGTAAATGCTGCAAAGAAACTAGCTATAAAATATAAAAATAACGAATTGACGGAAACTGATTTTACCGAAGAGGTTTTTAGTAATGAGCTTTATACCAGTGATATTCCTGATCCAGAATTGATGATTAGAACCAGTGGCGAACTTAGGATTAGTAATTTTTTGATGTGGCAATTGGCTTATGCAGAGCTGTATTTTACTGATAAGCTATGGCCAGATATAAGAAAGAATGATTTTTATGAAGCGATTTATGATTTTCAGAATAGAGAACGAAGATTCGGCAAAACTAGTGACCAACTATAAAACAACAAAACTAAAGAATGAAGAATAATATATTAATAATTATATTAATGTTGATATTGTCGTCAACAGTTGTATATTCGCAAGACAGCCCAGTAAAAGACAATATTGACTACACATCTCCAAAGGAATATTTTATTGGCGGTATAAGCATTAGTGGTGTTAAATATCTTGATAATAATGTTTTAATAATGATTTCTGGCTTATCTGTAGGGGATAAAATCACAATTCCTGGCGACGATATTGCTAAAGCTATTAAGAAATTATGGAAGCAGGGATTGTTTGAGGATGTTAAAATCTCATATACCAAAATTCAGGGTGATAAAATATACCTAGATATTGAACTAATAGAAATGCCTAAACTAAATAGATTTAGTTTTAGGAACATAAAGAAGTCTGAGGCTGATGATTTGCGCGAAGAATTAGGAATAGTTAGGGGCAATGCTGTAAATGAGAATATGATAGTACGCTCTAAGAATATTATCAACCAATATTTTGTAGATAAAGGTTTCTATTTTATAGAAACAAAAGTAATTCAAAAAAGAGATTCAATTCTTTCAAATCAGGTTACTGTTATTTTTGATATTAAGAAAAATGAGAAAGTAAAGATTAACGAAATTCATATAGTCGGTTCATCGGATGTTGATTCAGAAGAACTAAAGATGAAAATGAAAGAAACAAAAGAAAAGCGCTGGTACCGTGTATGGAAGAAATCAAAGTATATAAAAAATGATTTTGATGGTGATATGCAATCAGTTATGGCTTTTTATAATAAAGAAGGTTATAGAGATGCACGAATTATTAGTGATAGTATAGTAAAGATAAATGATAAACTTGTAGATGTTTACGTAAATATTAATGAAGGAACACGATTTTATTTTGGTGAAATTAACTGGGTTGGTAACACTAAATATAATACGAGTGTTTTAAATGCTGTACTTAGAATTAAAACAGGAGATGTATATGATAGAGAGATGCTTGAAACTCGTCTTTTTATGGATATGGAGAAAGGTGATGTACATTCATTATATATGAATCAAGGTTATTTATTTTCGTCTATTACACCAGTTGAAAGCAAGATTAAAGGCGATACAATTGATTTAGAGATAAGGATTTATGAAGGAAAACAAGCTATTGTAAGTAGTGTAACTATAAAAGGTAATACTAAGACTCATGATAATGTAATTCTTAGAGAGATTAGAACTAAACCAGGGCAGCTATTCAATAGAGCTGATATTATACGTACCCAGAGAGAATTGGCACAATTGCAATATTTTGATCCACAAAAACTTAATGTAAATCCAAAGCCAAACCCAGCTGATGGAACAGTAGATATTGAGTATATAGTTGAAGAAACATCTTCTGATCAAATTGAAATGTCGCTAGGTTGGGGTATGGGTGCTCTTATTGGAACTGTAGGAGTTTCTTTTAATAATTTCTCATTAAAGGGTGTTGGTGATAAGAAATCGTGGCGTCCAATTCCTTCGGGAGATGGTCAGAAGCTTAGTTTAAGAATTCAATCTAATGGTATTTACTATCAATCGTATAGTGCTTCATTTACTGAGCCTTGGTTAGGAGGCAAAAAACCTATGGCACTGTCTGTTTCTGCATATCAATCTGTACAAACAAATGGTCAGCCTAAAGGTGCTCCAAATAGATCAGCAATTACTATTTCTGGAGTTACTGTTGGTTTGGGTAAAAGATTACAATGGCCTGATGATTATTTTCAATTATACCAAAGCATAAGTATTCAGAATTATAATCTTAACAATTATGCTAGAGTATTTAGTTTTGATAATGGTAACTCAAATAACTTGTCTTATACTGTTGCATTAAGTAGAAATTCTGTTGATGCACCAATATATCCAACAAGTGGTTCTGATATATCTACAAGTGTTCAATTTACACCTCCTTATAGTTTATTAAATAATAAAGACTATACTCATATGGAGGATTCTGAAAAGTTTAACTGGATTGAATATTATAAAATTAAAGTTAAATTCTCTTTTTTTACTTATTTCGGAAAGTCAAGTGCTGAGCGTAAACTAGTGCTACATGCAAGAGCAAAATTTGGTTTCTTAGGTTATTATAATGAAGATATTGGTTATTCACCATTTGAGAGATTTTATTTGGGTGGTGATGGACTAAGTGGTTATTCATTAGACGGAAGAGAGCTTATAGGTATGCGTGGTTATACTAATAATTCACTTTCGCCAGCAAATGGAGCAACTGTTTATACAAAGTATACTATGGAATTACGTTATCCAATTTCTACAAATCCCATGGCTACAGTATATGTACTAGGATTTGTTGAGGCAGGTAATTCTTGGGCTACCTTAAATATGTTTAACCCTTATGATGTTCATCGCTCTGCTGGAGTAGGTGCCAGAATTTACCTTCCAATGTTTGGTTTATTAGGGCTTGATTGGGCTTATGGTTTTGACCCTATTCCTGGATTCCCAGGTATGGCTGGTACTCAATTCCACTTTTCTATGAATGGTTCTATTGATTAAGATTTATTTTTTTGGAACACTTATTGTTATAGTGTAGCTTTATTAAATTTAATACAAAAAAAACATTAACGACCACAATAGGTAATTTAAAACACAAGCGAATGATTATAATGGGCATTCCATATCACCGCTAAAATATATATATTTATGAAAAAAGGTTTATTAGCAATACTATTATTATTTGGAATTGGAATTGGAGCTCAAGCTCAAAAGTTTGCTTATGTTGATACGCAATATATTTTAGATAATATTCCTGAATACAAAATGTCTCAAAATCAACTTGATGATTTATCAAAAAAATGGCAAACAGAGATTGAGGATAAGATTGGAGAAATTGATAGATTATTTAAAGCATACCAAACAGATGCTGTTTTACTTCCGGAAGATATAAAGAAACAACGCGAAGATGAGATCTTTCAAAAAGAAAAGAGCCTTAGAGAATTAAAGAAACAAAGATTTGGCAAGGATGGCGATTTGTTTAAAAAACGTCAGGAACTGATAAAACCATTGCAGGACAATATCTTTAATGCAATAAAAACTATGGCTGACCAACGCGGATATGCAATAATATTTGATAGGTCAGGAAGTTTAAGTATTTTGTATGCTAATGAGCGTTATGATAAAAGTGATGAAATACTTGAAGATTTAGGTTATAGCCCAGGCAGTTCATCCTCACCTAAAGAAAATTCAACAAGGAAAAGATAGTAGCTTTATTAAGGATAATTTTTATTAGCTTTGCCAACTGATTTTTAGAATATTTTTTTAGACCACCAAATATATTAATTATTAATCTTGTGGAAAATAGTAACAAAGTGGTCGTTACATTTCTACCCAATTTATTAAAATGAAAAAAGTAAAAATTTTAGCAGTATTATTAATAATTGTATTTTCTGCATTTAGTGTAAATGCCCAAAAAACTAAAATAGGAGTTGTAAACATCGGTGAAATTTTGGTTTTAATGCCAAGGTATGATTCTTTACAAGTGGCTTATCAATCTAAGTACACATCTATTCAAAGAGATTTGCAAACTATGGTAGCAGAGTACCAGCGTAAAGCACAAGAGTTAGAGCAAACTAGAGCTCAAAATACAGATATCATAAATAGTGCTTTGGAAGAAGGATTAATTGATATGAAAAATAGAATTGAAAGGATTCAACAGGGAGCACCTGCAGAATTAGACGCTTTTGAGAAATCACAAATAGAGCCATTGCTTGATGAAATTAGAACTGCAATAAAAGATGTTGCTAAAGAGCATGGATTTACTCATATTATTAATAATTCACAAGAGCAAGTTCTTTATTATGAAGATTCATCAGATATTCTTCCTTTGGTAAAGAAAAAAATGAACTTAAAAGATAAATCTATGCCTTCTTTAGGACAATAGTTTTATACTACAATATTATAAAGGTTGTTTGACTAGTCAAATAACCTTTTTTTGTTTCTATACATTTTCTTTTATGATTCAATAAGTATTACTTTTTTAGTTAAAATATTTAGAATATTTCACAAAAAAAGTAGTTAAAATCACCGTATTAGTATTACTTTTGTATTTATAGTAAAAAACATTAGTTACAACTCATTAAATATCATAATTGAATTGAGCTTAGTTGTTAAAAATGAGATTATTAATCAAGTAACCCCAAATAATATGAGATCAAAAATTGTTGCTGGAAATTGGAAAATGAATAAGAAATTTGATGAGGCAGATGAGCTTTTATATCAAATTACTGACGAATTGAATAATAACCCTATTGATAATGTTCAGTTGGTAATATGTCCACCATCATTATACTTAGAGTTGGCTACTGATTTTGCTGATGCTAGTGAGATTAAAATTGGTGTTCAAAATGTTTCTGAACATAAATCTGGTGCATATACTGGCGAGATATCTGTAGAGATGTTAAGCTCTGTTGATGTTGAATTTTGTATAATTGGCCATAGTGAACGAAGAAAGTATTTTGCTGAAACCTCAGAACAATTAGCTAACAAAGTAAATAATTTATTGGAGTTTGGTATTGAGCCTATTTTCTGTATTGGTGAGCAATTAGAAGAACGAGAAGCTGATAAGCATTTTGAAATAGTTAAAAAACAAATTTCAGAAGGATTATTTCACTTATCACCAAGTGAGTTTTCTAATATTGTGGTTGCATATGAGCCTGTTTGGGCAATAGGAACAGGTGTTACTGCTAGCCCAGAGCAAGCACAAGAAATGCATGCCTTTATTCGTGGTGTTATTTCTGAGAAATATGGTACTGAATTGGCAGAAGAAACTTCTATTCTTTATGGTGGAAGTTGTAATGCTAAAAATGCAAAAGAATTATTTTCTAATACGGATGTTGATGGTGGACTTATTGGCGGTGCTTCATTAGTTGCAAAAGACTTTATTGCTATCGCTAATTCTTTCTAATAATTATGGGACGGATATTGGCAATTGATTATGGGCAAAAAAGAATTGGCCTTGCTGTAACTGATGAACTTAATATTGCAGCTCATGGATTGGATACAATTCTTGTAAAAGATATTCATGATTATGTAAAGAAGTATGTTTCTGAGAATGATGTGGATACCTTTGTTGTTGGTTTGCCAGTTACGTTAAACAATACCCCTTCGGAATCTACACCTTTTGTCGAAAATTTTGTAAGTTGGCTAAAGAATACTTTTCCTAATAAAAGAATAGAAAGAATTGATGAAAGGTTTACTTCTCAAATGGCTTTTCAAACTATGATAGAAAGTGGAATTGGTAAGAAAGCTAGAAGAAATAAAGAGCTTATTGATAAAATAAGTGCTACTATTATTCTACAATCTTACTTAAGTACACTTTAAATGATGAGAATAAAATAGAATATTATAAAATAAAATATAATGGTATTTCCTATAGTTGCTTTTGGGCATCCTAATCTGCGAAAAATTGCAGTAGATATTGATAAGGATTATCCGGATTTGGATAACTTAATTGAATCTATGTACGAAAGTATGTATATTAGTAATGGTGTAGGTTTAGCAGCACCTCAAATCAATAAATCTATTAGACTTTTCACTATTGATGCTACCCCTTTTTCTGAAGAGGCAGCAACTGAAATTGAGTTTAAAGAGGTTTTTATTAATGCTAAAATGATTGAAGAATCAGGAGATAAATGGCCTTTTGCTGAGGGTTGCTTGAGTGTGCCAGGTATTAATGAGGACGTTATGCGCAGCCCTAATATTAGAATTCAATATTATGATGCTAACTGGGAGTTTCAGGATAAAGAGTTCGATGGTGTAATAGCTAGAGTAATTCAGCATGAATATGATCATTTAGAGGGTAAACTATTTGTTGATCACCTTTCGGGATTAAGAAAAACAATGCTGAAAGGGAAATTAAATGATATCTCTAAAGGAAAAGTTAAGGTCGATTATAGGATGATTTTCCCAAAATTAAAGAAAAAAAGATAATATTAATTAAATATTAAGATAATGAATAAATTAAATTTTATAGTTTTATTTGCTTTTTCTACATTATTATTCTCATGTAATAATAATACTACATTAGAAACAGCTATCTCGAAAGATGTTACCGTACATCAAATTGATTCGCTGAAAAGTATATTAAATCAAGGAATATCAAATACAGAAAATGATCTTATTGCAAAGCGTATTATAAAGAAATATACAGATTATGCATATGCTTTTCCTAACGATAGTATTACAAAAACATATTTGTTTGAATGTGCACAAGTAAACTTAGGCATTGGTTTAGCACCTGAGGCAATAGCTAATTTAGATACTTTTGTTGCCTGGTACCCCAAAGCTGATAAAGCGCCAGAAGCACTACAGTTTAAGGCATTTATATTGGATGATAGAATGCATCGCTGGCAGAAAGCTGCAGAAGTTATTGATGAGCTTATAGCCGAATATCCAGATAGTGATATTATTGACAATGCAAAAGCTTATAAGGCCACTTTGGGAAAAACTCCTGAGCAAATTATTAAGGAAATGGAAGCTAAAAATAATTCTGATAATAAACTATAAAATTAGATATGATATTAGCATGAAATACAAACACCCTAAATATTGGAATTTTTCCCATTATTTAAGGTGTTTTTTTGTATAAATGAATTTTATTATTAAGACATATTTTTTTACTTTAGCATTTATTAAATCAAGATAATATAGAATGACAAAAACAGAGAAACAATTTAATGATAATATAGAGTTATGTAGTGGCATTTTTAGCAAGAAGACTAAAGATTATGGTACTGCATGGCGAATATTGCGAACTTCTAGTTTAACGGATCAAATTTTTATTAAAGCAAATAGAATTCGTAGTATTGAGGAAAAAGGAGAGCAAAAAATACAAGAAGATATTCGTGATGAGTTTATTGCTATAGTTAATTATTCTGTAATGGCGTTAATTCAACTATATCATCAACCTAAAAATTCAGAAGATATTAAAATGCCTACGGATGAAGTGATAAATCTATACATCAAGTATATTAATGCTGCTAGAGATTTAATGCTGAATAAAAATCATGACTATGGTGAAGCATGGCGTGATATGCGTATTTCTTCTTTAACAGATATAATTCTTATGAAATTACTTAGATTGAAACAAATTGAAGATAATAAAGGTAAGACTATTATTTCTGAAGGCCCAGAAGGCAGTTATAATGATATGATTAACTATGCGATGTTTGCGTTAATTAAAATTTCGGAAAAAGAATAAGTTAGGATTATGAAACATAAATATATTAGTTGGATATTTTTAATAATTACTCTAATAAGTGCGTATGTTATTTCTATTATTGATAGTTATAATCTTATGTTTTTATTATTACTAATTAGTAATATTGGTTTTGCTATACTTTATTCCAAGAGTATTGATAAAGTAGTTCTAAATATTGGAAGAGTGCTAATTGGTATTTTATTTATATATTCAGGAATTGTAAAAGGTGTAGACCCATTGGGTACTCAATTTAAAATTGAAGACTATTTTTTCGCCTATGGAATGGATTGGGCTGCTCCATATGCTTTACTATTATCAGTACTATTAAATGCTGTTGAATTCTCTATGGGTGCACTTTTATTGTTTAGAGTTAAAATTAAATATATTAGTACTCTAAGTCTTTTTATGATGGTAATGTTTACTATTACTACATTATATGATGCCCTTTATAGCCCAGTACCTGATTGTGGTTGCTTTGGCGATGCTCTAGTAATTACAAACTGGCAAACTTTCTATAAGAATCTTGTAATTAATGCGTTAGTAGTTATTGTATTTATGCGTAGAACTGACTTCGCAAAATATAAATCAAAAGTATTGGAGTATTATATTTTAATTGGTGTAGTTATGGGCTTTACCGTTTTCGAAGTTTATAATATTAATAATTTACCACTTATCGACTTCCGCTCTTGGAAAGTAGAAAACAGGCTATTGCCTGAAAATCCTCAGCCTGTAAAGTATTACCTTACTTATGAAAATAAACTTACTGGTGAGACTAAAGAATATTTGAGCAAAGAATTACCATGGCAGGATTCTATATTTATGGCTGATTGGAAATGGCTGTCCTCTCGCGAAATAGATCCTAATATTTCTGATATGAATACATTTCCTATGATTGATGTTAATGGAAATGATCAATCTAAAGAGATCGTTAGTTATGATGGAAATACATATATCTTTATTGTTTATAAGGTAGATAAAGTAGGAGAAGATGCAGCAAAATATATTAAGGACTTTGTAGATATTGCTGCAAAAAATGGTCTAAGAGTAGTTGTACTTAATAGTGATTTGCCTAAAGATTTCAATGAGTTTGTAGAAATAAATAATATTGGTGAGCTGAAGGTTTTTAATAGTGATGATACAGCTTTAAAAGCTGCCATTAGGTCTAATCCAGGCTTAATAATTGTAAATAGTGGAAAAGTGGTGAGCAAGTATCATCACAATAATTTCCCTGATTTTGATAAATTATAAATTTATTTAATAGTGATAACTTTTATTCTAAAGCGCCTTTTTTATGGCTTCCTAGTACTCTGGGGTGTTGTAACGGTAGTGTTTTTGCTATTTAATGTATTGCCTGGAGACCCTGCTCGTATGATGCTGGGTCAAAGAGCAGATAGCGCATCTGTGGCAGCTATTAATCATGATTTAGGAAGAGATAAGTCCCTAGGTATTCAGTATCTTAATTATATAAATGACTTATCCGTTGTTTCATTTCATAATGTGAGTAAGTCTGAAAGTTTTTGGTATTTAAATCCTAAAAAATATGGAGAAATTTCTCCCTTTATTACTATTGGAGAAATTGGTGTGATAGTTAAAAGCCCTTATTTGCGCCGCTCATATCAAAATTCTCGCTTAGTATCAGATATTCTTTTTGAAGCTTTTCCTAAAACAGCATTATTAGCAATAGTTGCCGTTTCAATGGCGCTGTTTATTGGAATAATAATAGGGATATTATCGGCAATATATAAAGATACGTGGTTTGATAAGATTGCATTAGTATTGAGTGTGTCAGGAATGTCAATTCCTAGTTTCTTTGCGGCAATCCTATTTGCATGGTTTTTTGCATTTGTGCTAGAAGAATATACTGGACTAAGTATGTTTGGGAGCTTATATTCTGTAGATGATTTTGGACGTGGTGAGTATGTAAATCTAAAGAATCTTATTCTTCCTGCTGTGGTTTTGGGAATAAGGCCTCTGGCAATAGTTGTGGAGCTTACTCGTAGTTCTTTATTAGAAGTTTTGTCGCAGGACTATATTCGTACAGCAAAGGCTAAAGGTCTTTCCAAATATAATGTATTAATGAAGCATGCTATGAAAAATGCTCTAAACCCTGTTATAACTGCAATCTCGGGATGGCTAGCTTCACTTATGGCAGGTGCTGTTTTTGTGGAGTTTGTATTCGATTGGAAGGGAGTAGGGGTTGCTATTGTTGATGCTCTTAATAAATATGATTTTCCTGTAGTAATGGGTGCTGTAATGTTTATTTCTGTTATCCTTGTTATAATTAATATTCTTGTGGATATACTATACGCTTATTTAGACCCCCGAATAAGGCTTTATTAAGTCTATATAATTACTTTAGTTTTTTTAATAATTGTTTGCCTCTACCTCTAATTGCAGCTGAATCCTCAAGTATAATAATCTCAATACTGTCTTTTAACTCTGATTTTAACTCGGGTTCAACTTGGCATATATTAAAGATTAACTGCATTGCATGTACTCGTACAGCAAGAGCTTCTTGCGGATTAAGCATAATATCAAAACAGATATTTATAGCTTTTCCCATTTCTATTTCTCTAACATCAAAGAGAAGGATAATTTTTAAAATTTCACGTTTCTGTCCATTATGGGTAAAGGTCCCCAATAGGTCAAGCATGCTGTGCAAATAAGGACGTATAAATTCTTTATTTCCATTACTTAATAAATGGTATAACATCCACGCAGCTCTCCATGATTTTGGATGAGTATTTGCTATACTAATTTTCCAAAGTTCATCAATTATATCTTGGTTAACTTTATTATTGTCAACAATTTGTGTAATATTATCTTTGGAAAGATTATTTAAAAGAAAGTCTTCTAAATGTTTTTTTACGCTCATAAATTTACTTTTATAATGGATTCAAAAATACATATTATTTACTAGGCTTTTTATTATACTTTTGCACTTAATATATATTAATTATTTCATTATATATTTCATTAAATTACATACTAAATGATTAGTGATTTTATCCTAAGCATATTTGCTTTTTATTTCTTTTATCAAAGTAAACCTTTGAGTAAAAACTGGAGCCTTTTCTTTTTATTTATGGGAATATCTGCAATTGTTGGTGCGGCATTTCATGGTGGAATTTTGGTTGGTCAACAGTTTAGATTTATTTCATGGGCAATATTGTCGGCTTCGTTAATATTTGCTCAATTGGCCACTTACGAAAGATTTTATTCTAAATCATTAAATTTATTTTTTGTTCTTAAATCAGTCATTTTTTTATCACTTGCTATTACCTATACCCAATTTCTTTATATGGTTATTGATATTGCAATTAGTTTATTAGGCTTTGTAGTAGTAGGTAATATGTTCTATCTGAAAAACGTATCTAATAAAATATCTATAGGGATTTTAATATCAATTGTTTCAGCAGTTATTGTGGTTTTAAAAGTGGATTTACACCCTGTATATCTTACAGCTAATGATATAGGGCACTATATTTCAATTTTGTCATTATTATATATTTCAAAAGGAGTAGGAGAGAATAGCTATATTCTTGAAGTAGAAAGAGCTTAAATAAAAAAAAGAGGTTTATTCAACGGATATTGAAAAAACCTCTTTCTACTAATAAAAAAAACATGTGTTTATTGCCCTAGATATGTTTTTAATAGTTTGCTTCTAGAGTTATGTTTAAGTCTTCTAATAGCTTTTTCTTTTATCTGACGCACTCTTTCACGCGTCAAACCAAACTTTATTCCTATCTCATCTAAAGTCCAACTATGTCCATGTCCAATTCCATAATATAGATTTATTACATCTCTCTCTTTTTCGCTAAGAGTGCTTAACGAACGAGCAATTTCCTGACCTAGAGATTCTTTAATAAGATCGGTATCGGTACTAGGGTCTTCGTTGTTTATCATTACATCTAACATGCTTGAAGTTTCACCTTCCATAAGAGGTGCATCAACGGATACATGTCGTGAGTGCATTTTTTGAGAAGCTTTAATTTTATAGATTGGTAAATCAAGCTCCTCTGCCAATTCTGTAGCGGTAGGAGGGCGACCAAGCTCTTGCTCCATTTTTGCTGATGCTTTATTTATTCTATTTAGTGAGCCTACCTGATTTAGAGGAAGACGAACTATTCGTGATTGCTCAGCCAGTGCTTGCAGTATTGATTGACGAATCCACCATACAGCATAAGAGATAAATTTAAAACCTCTAGTTTCATCAAATCGCTTGGCAGCTTTTATAAGACCTAAATTACCTTCGTTAATCAAATCAGGAAGACTTAAACCTTGGTTTTGATACTGCTTTGCAACAGAAACAACGAATCTTAGATTTGCCTTTGTAAGCTTATCTAAAGCCCTTTGATCACCTTTGCGAATAAGTTGAGCTAATCTCACTTCTTCATCTGCAGTAATCAAATCTTCACGACCAATATCTTGTAAATATTTGTCAAGAGATGCGGTTTGTCTATTAGTAATCGATTTAGTTATTTTTAACTGTCTCATATATAAATATTATTATTTACTATTTGATAAATCTATTTGTTTGGTAAGTAATAAATGATTTGTAATTAAAATTATTTTTTTCTATTGCCTTAGTGTAGGCAAACTTAAGAAATTAAAAATTAAAATCCAAATATATTACCGTTTATTGTATATTTTTTTTTAAATACCAATTCCATAATAGGCTCTAACTCCATTTGGATATAATCCTTCAATTAATATACCACCTGAAGTATTTTTAAGTGCATCCTCTACTTCTTTTGTTGTAGAAACCTTTGTTTTGTCTATAGATTGAATAATAAAGCCTGCTCTAATACCTGCTGATTTAAATAATCCACTTTCTACACTAATAACTTGTACTCCATAATTTATATGAAGACTTTCTTTTAATGAACTTGAAATTTCATTGAACTTAGCTCCTGTGCGTTGCATATTGTCCATATATGATTTGTCATCAAGTTTTGTTTCGCCATTAGCATTTGTTAATACTACATCATACTCTTTAACTTTCTGATTATGTATAATATCAAGTTTAATTTTGTTTCCAGGACGATGTAATCCTATTCTTTCGAGTAATTCGGAAGTACTATTTATTTCCACTCCTTCTACCTTAAGAATAATATCTCCGGCCTCAATTCCTGATTGTTTTGCCGCACCTTTATCTAATACAGTTTTTACATATACACCAGTAATTTTGTCAAGATTAAGTTTCTTAGCTAATTTTGCATCTACCTCTTCAATAGTTACACCTATAAATGCCCTTTGAACTCTTCCAAACTCTTTCAAATCCTTTATTACTTTCTTTACAATAGTTACAGGAATTGCAAATGAATATCCAATATAACTTCCAGTACGGGAGGCTATAGCTGCATTAATTCCAACAAGTTTGCCATCTGTGTCAACTAATGCTCCGCCTGAGTTGCCAGGATTAACTACGGCATCAGTTTGCAAAAAAGACTCTATTGCTGAATTGGAGCCCAGTATATTAATATTTCTTGCTTTTGCACTTATTATACCTGCTGTTACTGTGGATGTTAAATTAAAAGGGTTGCCAACAGCCAATACCCAATCACCAATCTCTAATTCGTCAGAATCACCATAAGTTAAAAACTCCAGGCTTTCTTCTTCAATTTTTAATAGAGCTAAATCTGTAGTAGGGTCGGTGCCTATAACTTTTGCATTATATACTCTTTTATCATTTAATGTAATAGTAATTTTATCAGCCTCTTGTACAACATGATTATTTGTTACTATATACCCATCTGATGATATAATAACACCTGAGCCTGATGCCTTAAGAACGGAATTGCTTCTGTTTCCAAAGAAATCATTTAAACTAAAATAATCATCGTAAACACTACTTTTACGTGAAAATTCAGTTAATATATATACAACTGCATGTAATGTGCTATTTGCAGCATCTTTAAGTTCAGGGCTAGAATAAGAGTTTTTTGTTAAAGCAGTATTATTAACCGCCTGTGTAGGTAGGTTAATAATTTGTTCACTTTTAATAACGTTATCTGTTTGTATTACAGTATCGTTGATGGTAAACTGTTGAATGCCAACTACTACTAGTCCGCCGATAATTGCAATAGATAATAATTTTAGGATCTCTTTCATTAAAAATAATTTATAACTTAGTTAATATCAAAATTATAGTACTCTAAAAGTACGTAATGTTTAATTATTAGTTACATAAATAAGGTAATTATTTACTTAAATATATTATGATAGTAGAATAATTAATAATTATTTATATAAGATTTCTTATTATTAATAATTTGGAAATTACTTAATAATAAAGTTGCTAATATTAAACGCAAATTTAAAAAGTTATATTAGTTATAAAAGTTAAATGGTGTTAATAACAAATCTTTATTTTTATATAAAGGAGTGTGTAATTGTATTTGGATATTAGATTAAAAGATTATTTGATGCGATTATGTTAATATGCTGATAAATAGAGTATTAATACGGTATTTTAACCTTATAGATGTTTATTTATACTCTAATACTTCTGTTTCATTTTTAATTACTCTCAGTCCGTTCATTGCAAGAGCTTTCATTTCATCTTCTCCAGGATAAACAAATATGCGTGCAATATGCTGAATTCGTTTATTAAGCATATCAATAAATGGTTTGCCATAAGCAATTCCTCCTGTTAGTAGTATTGCATTTACATTGCCTTCAAGCACAGTAGCCATAGCACCAATCTCTTTTGCTACTTGATAGGCCATACCTTCTTCTATTAAAGCAGCTTTTTTGTCGCCATTTTTACTAGCTGTTTCTACCGCATAAGCATCATTGGTATTTAAATAAGCCATATAACCTCCCTTGCCAACAATCATTTTCTTTATTTCATCTTTAGAATAATCATCGCTAAAGCATGCTTCAACTACAGCGCCAATAGGAAGGCTTCCTGATCGCTCTGGAGAGTATGGTCCATCGCCATCAAGAGCTTGATTTACATCTATTACTTTACCTCTTTTATGGGCTCCGACGCTTATGCCACCACCCATATGAGCAACAATAAGGTTAAGTTCATTATATTCTAAATGATGGGTTTTTGCATGGTTTCTCGCAATAGCTTTCTGATTTAGTGCATGAAAAATTGATTTTCTCTCAAAAAGTGGATGCCCTGATAAGCGAGCTAATTCTTCAAACTCATCAACAACTACTGGGTCTACTATATATGCTTTGGCTGAGGGTAAATTCTTAGCAATTTCGTGAGCAATAAGTCCGCCTAGGTTACTAGCATGTTGCCCCATTACACCTTTTTCAAGATCCTTAATAAGTGCATCATTTACTGCATATACCCCAGAAGGAATTGGTTTTACCAAGCCACCTCGACCCATTACAATTGTAATGTTATTTATTTCTATATCAGCATCATGTATTTCATTAAGAATAATTCTCATTCTAAACTCAAATTGAGATGCAATATTTGAGAATTGTTTAAGCTCTTCTGATGAATGTGAAATAGATTTTATAAAAATCCTATTGCTTCTTTTGTAAATGGCTATTTTGGTTGAAGTTGAGCCTGGATTTATAGCTAATATTAATTCATTCATCGTAATGTAGGTGTCTTGTTATTAATAATGGTGCAAAATTAGCTTTTAATATATACTCTTTTGTTAATTATACTTCAAAAATAGGCCTTTTACAATTGCTTATTATCAACTAACATTTATAAGTTGAAAAGATTATTATTTGTTAAAGTTTTGTTTTGATAATCGTTAGATATTTGTGCTATAATAAAGATTTATTAAAATGGAATCGGCTAAGATATTTTTTGGTATTGTTTGGAATAAATATATAATTACTATTAGTGTTTTTATAGTATTTATGCTTTTTTTTGATACTAATAGTTTTATTGCCCACCGTAAATTAAATAAAGAACTTTCCAAGGTATTAGAAGAAAAAAAGTTTTATACTGATCAGATTATTTCTGACAAAAAAAGAGCAGAAGAATTAATGTCTAATGACGAAAATCTAGAGAAATTTGCCCGTGAACATTACCTTATGAAGAAAGATAATGAAGATGTTTATCTTTTATTAATAGACTAATTTATTCTAATAAATTCTGAGTACATGACAGTTTTTTAAGCGTCAATTAGTAGTGACACTTAATGAATTGAGATTATGTTTATTATAAAATACTGAAAAAGAAATTATTCTAGGCTATTATATATCAATATATTTAATATACGCTTGAAAGTAGCCGATTTAATACTAGACGCAATTATTTTTTAGACGCTGATTATTATGATCTTATATGATTTATTTCAGCAAAGCTGAAATCTTTTTAATCATAATTAATCTGTGCAAACTGCGTCTAAAAATTATTATTGTCATGTACTGAGCAATAAATTAGAAACCTTTTCGCAAAGAATATCTTTTATAACAGGCTTTATTAAATAGGCATCAATGTTTTCATTTGGTTTTTCTGGTAATTTTGATGAGTATATTCCTATAATTTTCAAGTCTTTATTATTGTTTTTCAATTCTGCAACCTTTGAATTGAAAGCTGCATTATTCTGATTAATAGTGAGTAGTATAACTTTTGTTTCAGCAATATTGCCACGAATATCTAATATATTGTCGTAAAAAGAGATTGTATTTCTCTTATCCTTTAAGAATGTGTTATACAGTACTTTGTTGCTATTATCCTTGTCAATAATAATGATATTGCAATCTTTTACTTGAGCGTATGACTTTTGCCCAAAAGTATTGTTTGTTGAATCAGAACAGCTTTGTGTTTCTTGAAATGTTATTGTAAAACTAGTCCCTTGGTTTAATTCAGATGTTACACTTATTTCTCCATTCATTAACTCAACAAGGCTCTTTGTTATACTTAATCCTAAACCAGCACCAGATACAGTATTTGTATTATCTAATTGGGTAAATCTGTCAAAAATAGTTGCTAATTTGGATTTATCAATTCCTATTCCTGTATCAGAGACAACTATTTCAATGGAGTTTTCTCTTTTGTGGGTTGTAATTGAAATAATACCACTTTTTGTGAATTTAATGGCATTGTCTATTAAATTATTGAATACTTGATGGATTCTAGTAATATCAGCATCAATAAATAAGTTGCTTGAGTCTGTATTTATTATAAAATCAAGATTTTCTTTTGCATTAAAACTATTCTTGTAATTTCTCTCAACATTATAGATAATGCTAATAATATCTAAAGGTTTATTGTCAACTTCTAATACTCCTGATTCTATTTTTGATATATCAATAATGTCATTAATAAGCACTAATAAATCATCACCTTTAGATTGTATAATATCTACGTATCTATGTATTTCAGCTTTGGTCAAATCATCATCTTTAAGCAAATCGGAAAATCCAATAATTGCATTCATTGGATTACGAATCTCATGAGACATGTTTGCTAAAAATGCTGTTTTTAGTAGATTATGTTCTTCAGCTTTTTCTTTTGCTATTAGTAATTCTTGCTCAATCTGTTTTCTTTCTGTAATATCCCTAGAAACAAATAATATAACCTTCTCATTATTAATTTTTATCACCCTTGCTGAGACTAATGCAGTAAATATATTTCCATTTTTAGTTTTGAAATCGATCTCTTTACTATCTATTCTATTGTTTTGCTTAAGTAAAGAAATTATCTTTTTTCTATCTTTAGGATTACGATAAAAACCTATTTCTTTATCGTTTTTCCCAATAATTTCGTCGCGGCTATACTTACATACATTAGTGAAGCCATCATTAACATCTATAATCAAACCATCTGAAATTCTTGTTATACTTATGGCATCAGGATTAGTATCAAAAATACTTCGAAATTTAACTTCACTGTCCTGCAATTTTCTAGTCCAATTCAATCGGTTTGTAATATCTTCAAATACTGACATAATTGAAGTGCCATCATTAAAATGAATAGGAGTTCCAGCCAATTCAATAATTCTTTTTTCACCTTTGATATTATATATAGTATTTTGTGTTTTAGGATTAGTAATAATTGGTGTAGTAATATTACTAAGATAATCAATTACCTCTTGTTTGTTTTTGTTTTTTACAAAAGAGCTTATATCTTTTCCTATAAAAAGATTTTTATTAACCTTATTACTATTATCACCAGATAATAATTTTAGCGCAGCAGGGTTAAGTTCTAACAAAACACTTTTCTTATGAATAATTATTGGAGTAGGTGATAACTCAAATATTTGTTTATAATTATTAAGTGTTTCTTTCAATTTATGCTCCACCTTTTTTAATAAAGTTATTTCCTCTGCGGTTTTTATATAGCCAATTTTTTTGCCATTTTTATCACAAAATGGCGATATCTCAGCCCTTTCCCAATATAAATCACCATTCTTTTTTATATTATTGAATTCGCCTTTCCATGTTTTATTAGCAGTAAGAGTTTTCCATACTTTCTTTGAAAAATAATTTTCGCTGAGAATTCTTAATAGTGTTGGTTCTTTACCAAGTATTTCATCATATGAATAACCCGTTATTTCTGTAAACTTTTTATTTATATAAGTAATCTTATTATCAAGATTGGTAATCACAATTATAGAAGGACTATGATCAATAGCTTGATTAAGCATATGGCGTTCTTTGTCAATAATTATGGCTTCGCTTATGTCTTGAGTATGTACTATTATTTTTATAATATCACCATTCTTATCCTTTACAGCACTTGCAACTCTACTAACTCTTATTTCCTTACCGTCTTTAGATACTAACTTAGTTATTACTTCAATTTTCCCTGTTTTTAAGAAAATTGCGAAATTATCCTTAAAGTTTTTTTGTAAATCTTTGTGAATAAAATGTGAAATGTGCTTGCCGATTATTTCATTGTAAGAATACCCTAATATTTCAGATTCCCTTGCATTTAAGTTAGTAATAATACCTTTATTATTCAATATTGATATTCCCACAGGAGCATTGTTGAAAATTGTTGTATAGGTTTTTTCAAAATCAATTATAGGTGTTTCCAGTTGAAAGCTTTTTTCTATTGAATCGGCATTATTGTTTTTCCCAATTAAAATTATAGCACTGGAAATATCACTAGAAATATTATTTATAATTTCGCTAATTAGTTTATTATCAATAGAAATCGAAACAACTGAAACTGAAATTATTCCTATTTGTAAATCATTAATTATTATAGGATACCCAATTGTATATGATTTAGCTTTGTTATTTGATATTAAGCAGTTTTTTTCACTATTTATTATGCTAATAGAAGTAGCAATACTACCAGTATCGAATACTTCTCTATAACAACTATTGCTTAATTTATCGTCAAGATAGGTGATTTTATTATTGCTAGAATATATAGTATTTTCCTGTTTTATATAAATCCATGCATTGTCAAAATACTTGCAATGAGAAATTATTTCGCAAGCTTTTAGGTATAACTTATTGTGTATAAGTTCTTTAGTTATTAGATTGTTTAATAGTATATTAAATCGTAATAAATCTACTTCTGCATTTTTATAATTCATCTTTTAGTAATTTGAGCTGTTTTTTTTTGTTTTAGTCATTAGTTACGAGCACCCAAATATACAAAAAAAATTGATATTTTGTAAAATTAAAATATATTTGAAATACATGTTTAATATTTTGTAGTTTTGTTTAATAATTCTAAACAGATAATTATGATAAAAGAACTTATTAGTTTGTTTGCCATTTTAATTTTATTGAGTTCATGTTCTTCATATAACGTTATACATGTAACAGAAGATAGTAAGCCAGAAAACTCAGAGGGTTTTTATTATTCATTACCAAGAAATGTTGTTACAATAGATATAACTGTAGAAGAGGTAATACGTATCTCTGGACCTTATGCTGCTTATGCATCAAAATACCTAGGTATTAAAGATGCAGTACAGTCGAATACTCGTTTATTTGAGTTGTCAGATATTAAAATAAATACATATTCAGAGCCAGATCCAGAGCATTATTATTTTGTTGATTTGAGTAATTACGGGGGTTATAAATCTCAATCGTTGACTATGAGTATGAGTAAAGCAGGTTTAATACAAGATTTAAATGACAATAGTGATCGCCTGGTAGAGAAAGAAGAGCAAGAAAAGAAAGAGGATAATGATATAGACTATTCAAAAACTTTTAAATATTTTGCCGATGCAAATTTAGTAGAGAAGATTGATACTATTGTTGAGCAGGTAATTATGGATACAGTAACTGTTGAGCGTATGCATTTAAAAAGAAGTTTTGTGGAGAAGTCGTATGAACAAAAGGCTAAAGAGGCTTCAGAACTACTAATGAAGATAAAAGAACAGCGCTTAGATATTATAACTGGAGCACAAGAAATAGCTTATTCAGGAGCTACAGTATCATATATGGCTGAGGAATTAGCTAAAATGGAACAAGAGTATATGAAATTGTTTACAGGAGTAACCCAACGAAATACTTATCATTATAGATATTCGTATTTGCCAGAGTCGCAGGTATATTCAGCTTCAATTCCACTATTTAAATTTTCTAATCAAGAAGGAATTGTTAATGATGATATAAAAAAAGGTTTAATGGTTTATATTCATGTAGATAGAGCTCGTACAACGAGTACTTTAGAAAAATTTATAAAAAACACAACTGATGATGATTCTGATAAAGGGCTTTTTTATCGTATTCCAGAAAGTGCTAAATTTACAATAAAGGAAGGCGATGAGCTTAAAGCTGAAGTAAGCTTTATGATTAGTCAGTTTGGAGTAGTAACAAATCTGCCAGCTAAAAATACTAAAGTGCAGTTTTATCCAAATAGTGGAGCGATAAGAAGAGTAGAAATAAAGGACTAAGCGCAAAATATCAACTGTACTATAGTTAAATAGTTAGTCCTTAATAATGATTTGTATGTGTAAATCTTTATTTTTGCCAATATATAACCAACCAATATACTGAGATATGAATTCAAGAACAGAACATGATTTTATAGGTGAAATGGAAATTCCTAATGACAAGTATTATGGAATCCAAACTATGCGAGCCATGGATAATTTTTATATCACTGGTACGCCAATTAATACTGAGCCATTTATGGTAAAAGGGTTGGCCTATGTAAAAAAAGCTGCGGCTATGGCCAATGCTGATTTAGGTATTTTTGATAGAAAGATAGCTGATGCAATTTGTTTTGCTTGTGATGAAATTCTTGATGGTAAATATCATGATCAATTTCTTACAGATTTGATTCAAGGTGGAGCTGGTACATCGGTAAATATGAATGCCAATGAGGTGATTGCCAATGTAGCTCTTGAAAAAATGGGTTATAAAAAAGGTGAGTATGATTATTGTCACCCAAATAATCATGTAAACTGTAGTCAATCTACTAATGATGCATATCCAACAGCGTTTCGTATTGCTCTGCTTAAGCGTCTGAGCATTTATAAATCGTCATTGGCTGGATTAAGCAGTGCTTTTCGCAGGAAAGGTGTCGAGTTTAAAGACGTTCTTAAGATGGGACGTACTCAGCTTCAAGATGCTGTGCCTATGAGCTTGGGCTCTGAATTTACTGGTTGGGCAAATACTGTTGCAGAGGAATTAGGGCGTATTGATAGTGCTAAAAACCTTATTAGAGAAATTAATATGGGTGCTACAGCAATTGGTACTAAAGTAAATGCTCCTGAAGAATATCCTGATTTGGTAACCAAATACTTAGTGAAGTTTTCAGGCTCTCCATTATTTCTTGCAGAAGATTTAATTGAAGCAACCTCCGATACTGGTGCTTATGTACAATTATCGGGAGTGCTAAAACGTACTGCTGTAAAACTTTCGAAAATAGCTAATGATTTAAGATTATTATCATCGGGACCAAGAACCGGTTTTAATGAGATTAATCTTCCTAGAATGCAGCCGGGCTCTTCAATTATGCCTGGAAAAGTAAATCCTGTAATTCCTGAAGTGATGAATCAAGTAGCATTTTATGTAATTGGTGCAGATACTACTATTACTATGGCTGCTGAAGCTGGTCAGTTGCAGCTAAATGTAATGGAACCAGTAATATCATATAGCCTATTCAACTCTATAATATTCTTGTCAAGAGCTTGCGATACTCTTCGTAAAAAGGCTGTTGATGGAATTACTGCTAATCCTGAATATACTAAGAATCAGGTGATGAATAGTGTTGCTATTGTTACTCTTCTTAATCCTATTATTGGTTATGAAGAATCTTCTAGTATTGCTAAGGAGGCATTAGATACTAAGAAATCTATTCATGATATAGCTGTTAAAGAACGTAAAGTAGTTACACAAGAAAAATGGGATGAATTATTCAGATTTGAAAATTTGATTAATCCTACATTTATTAGATAATATTTATTGAATATATATATATATATTGATAAGGGTGAGTATTTAGCTTAAAAGCTTGAATACTCACTTTTTTTATGCATTTTTATTAAATCAATGATTTATACAAATCAATTGTAAGTATAAAAAATTTACTTTTGCAAAATATCAAAACAAGAATTATGAATAAAGCAAAAATCGTATTAAAATCAGGGAAAGATGATGCTGTATTGCGTCAGCACCCATGGATTTTTTCAGGAGCAATAAAGAAAACTTATGGCGAAACTAACGAAGGTGATATAGTAGATGTATACAATAATAAGGATAGATTTCTAGGGCAAGGGCATTGGCAAGATGGATCAATTGCTGTACGTATGCTTAGTTTTACTGATGAGGAGATTAATTATGATTTTTATAAAAATAGAATATCTGCTGCATACAATATGCGTGATTCTATTGGTCTTATAAATAATGCCAAGACAAATATATACCGATTAATATTTGCAGAGGGTGATAACTTGCCTGGATTGGTTATTGATTTTTATGCTGGTGCAGCAATCATCCAAACTCATTCCATTGGTATGTATCTTTTGCGTCATGATATTGCTAAAATATTGCAAGAGATATATGGTGATAGAATTCATACTATTTATGCAAAATCTAAAGAAAGTTTGCCGAAAAGCACTGCTTTTGATATAGAAAACGAGTTTCTTTTTGGAGATAAGGAATCTATTGTTGCTTTAGAAAATGGAAATAAATTTGAAGTTAATTGGGTTAGTGGTCAGAAAACAGGTTTTTTTATCGACCAAAGGTATAATCGTGAACTTGTTGGGCAATATTCTAAAGGGCGAAAGGTTTTAAATACTTTTTGCTATACTGGAGGTTTTTCAATTTATGCCTTGGAACAAGGTGCATCATTAGTGCATTCTGTTGATAGTTCTGCTAAGGCAATAGACTTGACAAACGAAAATGTAGAATTGAATGGCTTTGGAAAGGATAAACATGATGCCTTTGCAGTGGATACTATGGATTTTATGAAAGATATGCCTGAGAAATATGAGCTTATTATTCTTGATCCTCCAGCTTATGCAAAACATAAAAAAGTGCGCCATCAGGCAGTGCAAGGATATAAAAGACTTAATGCTACTGCTTTTAAGAATATGGCTCCAGGTGGAATATTATTTACTTTCTCTTGCTCACAAGTTGTAGATCGTAGATTGTTTGAATCCACAGTTCTTGCCGCGGCTATTCATAGTGGTAGAAAGGTGAAAATATTGCACCATTTATCACAGCCAGCTGATCATCCTCAAAATATTTATCATGCCGAAGGTGCTTACCTTAAAGGATTAGTGCTATACGTAGAATAGAATTATTATATTACTATCTGTTTTAAGTCCTATAATTAAATCCATAATTATAGGACTTATTTTTTTAAAATACTTATTTTGTACCAGAATAAATTTCTTAACTTTGGGTTTTACTGATAAAACCAAATTATGACATTATTATTTGTAGTATTAAGCTTTCTTGTTTTTGTTTCGGCATCTATATCCATTTATTTAAGACACAATAATAAGCGAAAAGCATTTGCTATTTTTAAGCCTCTCACTACTATTATTATTATAGCAATTGCGATATTAATTTTTTATACAAATGGATCTAATTACTCCTTAGTAATAATTATAGGGCTTATTGCTGCATTAATAGGAGATGTATTCTTAATTTCGGAGAAGTATTTTCTTCAAGGTTTATCATCATTTCTTGTTGCCCATATTATATTTATCTATGCTTTTGCTAGTATTTTTGGTTTCAATTGGAACTTTATACCTTTAATAGCTTTAATTCCTATTGCAGTATTTTATTTTAAATTTATAAATAAAAATCTTGGTAGTTTTAAGATACCTGTTGCTATTTATATATCTATAATAATGATAATGAATTGGCAGGCAATAGGTTTGTTGTTATATGATTCTTCAATAATATATTTTGCTTTGGGTATAGGCTCATTGCTATTTTCCTTTTCTGATGCAATAATATCCTATAATAAATTTGTTAGTAAGTTTGCTCTTGCAGAAGTGCTTATTCTTTCAACTTATTGGATGGCAATTTATATATTTGCAATTGCAGGATTATTCATATAGACTAAAACACAAACCACCTTAATGAAAATTTTACATACATCAGATTGGCACCTAGGGCATCGTTTGCATGAGCACTCGCAGCAAGAAGAGCAAATACTTTTTTTGGAATGGATAATCGGGATTATTCAAGAGAGAGGAATTGATATTCTTATTGTATCTGGTGATATATTTGATGTGAGTGTTCCCTCATCACAAAGCCAAAAGATGTATTATAACTTCCTGATAAATCTGCATGCTACAAATTGTAAGCATATAGTTATTACAGCTGGTAATCATGATGCTCCAGGTACAATTGATGCTCCAAAAGAGCTATTAAGTGCATTATCTATTGATGTGGTAGGTAGGGCTTCTGAGAATTTATCTGAAGAGGTTTTTAAATATCAAATATCTGAAGAGCAAGTTATAATTGCTGCAGTACCATACCTAAGAGATCAGGATATACGTAGAGCTGTTGCTGGTGAAAATTTTGATGATATATCGGAGCGTTATCGTATGGCTTTAATGAATCATTATTCTGCTGCTGCTGAATATTGTAATTCTATAAATTCGGAATCCTGTCCGCAAATTGCCATGGGGCATTTATTTGCAATAGGAGGACAACCTTCTGATAGTGAGCAAAACATATATGTTGGTAACCTAGGTGATATTGCTGCAAAAGATTTTCCTCACGATTTTGATTATATAGCATTAGGGCATTTGCATAGACCTCAAATTGTAGATAAAAACGTTAGAATACGGTATTCTGGTTCTCCAAATATTTTAAGTTTTAGTGAGCTCAATTATGCTAAGAAGGTTATTGAAATAGAAATTGTAAATAATGCTATTAAAAATATTATAGAACTTGAAATACCAAGGTTTAGAGAGATTACTAAGGTAGAGGGTAATTTGCAAGAATGCTTAATTAAATTGGAAAGGATAGAGAGTAATGAATTTGCTTTAACACCATGGATAGAGGTGGTTCTTGATAATGTTGAAAATAATAAAATAGGCTTTGCTGATATTCAACATAAGGTGGAAGAATTAAATAAGAAAGGACTGAAGTTTGAGGTGCTTAAGGTTACCAATAAAAACCAAAGAAATACAGTAGGATTAAATAAAATTATTAGTGATTCTAATAGTATTAAAGACTTAACACCCATTGAGGTTTTTAAAGAAAAATGCAAGGAGCAGAATTTTGATTTGGTGGAGAATGAAGAAATCCTCGATGCTTTTAATGAAATAGTGAATATTATTAAAGAGGGCAAAGAATGAAAATATTAAAAATAGAACTGCAGAATATAAACTCTTTAAAAACTCAAGAGCCAATTATTATTGATTTTACATCTGAGGCATTTCGTAATATTGGTTTATTTGCTATTACGGGGCCAACAGGAGCAGGGAAAACAACTATTTTAGATGCTATTTCTATTGCTCTATATCGCGAAATTCCTAGATTTAGTGTTTCTAGTACTAAGGCTGGGCTTGTGGATGTTGTTAGTTATGGAGCTAATGGTGCTTTTGTACGATTAACATTTCAGAATAAAGGTGAAGTATATGAAGCCTTTTGGAGTATTAGAGTGAAAGATAAAAAAGGTAATGTTATTAATCCTGTTGAGAAAGTTAGTTTAAAAAATCTTAGTACTGAGCAAATTCTTGCTGATAGTATTACTTCTTTTAGAAATAAAATTGAAGAGATTATTCAGCTAAATTATAATCAATTCCTACGTTCGGTAATGCTCGCTCAGGGTGAGTTTGCGGCATTTTTATCAGCTCCTAATACAGAAAAAGGTGCACTGCTAGAGCAAATTACTGGCGAAGATATTTATAAACGTATTGGCGATGAGGTCGGAAATAGGAAGTCTGCAGAAGTTCGTATTCTGATGACTATTAAGAGCAAAATCAACTCTGAGGATTTGCTTTCTGAGGAAGAATTGATAGCGTTAAACGCAGAGAATAAGTATATTAAGGATGAAGTTGTACTAATTCAGAAAGAGATAAAACGTTTGCAAGAAATAGTAAGTTGGTTTAAGAAAAGTGATGAGTTGGACCAAAGAACTACTGATTTGAATATTAGAGATATTAGGCTCAAAGAAACCATTAAAAATAATAAAGAGAAAATATTAGCTCTTGAAAATAATAAATATGCTGAAGTTTTTTCCGATGTATTAAAAGATATTACAAGAGTATCGAATTCAATAAATACTAATAAAATTCAAGAAATAGAAATAGGGCGTCAATTATTATTATTAAATGAAAAAATTAAAGAAGTAGAACTTAGAGAAACTAAGGCAAATATGAATTATACACATTCATCTTCCAGTTTTAAAAAATGGCAGCCAAAGTTTAGCAGAATAGATAAGTTTGATACTGAGCTTATAACTTTAAAAGGTGCAATTCTTAATCTCAAGCAGGATAGCGCTGCTGAGCAGGTTGCCATTGACAAGACTATAATTGATATATCTGCTAAAGAAAGCGAAGAGGGCATTGCGAAATTTAATTTGGAATTGATTTCTACTTTTATAGCTAATAACTCTAATTTGCCTTTAATTTCTGGAAGAATTACTCAGTGGAATTTGCAATTATCGCAGCGCAATGAAATATCCTCATTGTTACTTAAAAATAATCAGCAGAGAAGTGAACAAATAGCAAAGAAAAAGGATAATAGTGAAGAGCTAGCAAGTTGTATAACAAAATTTAATAATGCAGATGTTGAAATTAATAGCCTCAAAAAAGAACTTAATGAATATGATTTAAGCATAAATAAAAACACATATACAGAGCTGTATAATAAAAAAGCTAAGCTAGATAGTCAACTGCTTTCTGTTAATGAATTTAAGAATATTGCTAATGAAAACAATCGCTTGCAAAAGGAGAAAACTCAGCAAGAAGTTTTACTAAGAGAGAGTAAAACTAAGTTAGAAAAACAAAAGGTTTTATTATCTGAGCAAAAGAACAATTTAAACCGTGAAAATGAAAAATTAGTAATTTTAGAAGAAAATTATGAGCTTAAAAAGCAAATAGTGAATTTGCAAAATGAGCGAGCAAAACTTAAAATAGGAGAAGCCTGTTTATTATGCGGTTCAGTGGAACATCCTGCAATAGAGGAGTATAGTGGTGTTAATACTGACGAGTCTCAGCTGAATATTAATAAACTACAACAGGAGATTGAAATAATTAAAAAGACAATTAGTCAACTGGAAATTAGTATAGTTGTAGAGGAGAAAAATATAGAAAGTAATAACTATATAATATCAGTGGCCTCTAATTCTATTGATAAATTAGTGAATTTATTTGCTAATAATGAGTTTGGTTTTACAATAGAAAATATAGATGCAATAACAACAAAATCCACTGATTTAGAATTTGAAGTTAAGGTTATTAGCCAGAAAATAAGTGAAACAAAAGAGGTTTCTGATAAAAGAGATATTGTTTTTAATAAATTGGAGAAGTATAAAATTGACAAAAATTTATTGGAAAATAGTATACTTGTATTTCAAGAAAAACAAAACACTTTTAGTAGTTTAATATTGTCGTTTGATACTAGCATAAAAGATTCTGAAGTTGAATTAGAACAGTTAGAAACTACTCTACAATTAGCGTTATTCGAATTTGATTTGGAACTGCCTCCTGTTGAATTATTCTCACATTTTATTAGCGAATTGGAGAGCAAGGTTTCGGAGTATAATACTAAGAGAGCCTCACAGCAAACTATTCAGAGTTCTATCTCTAGTGTAGGAATAGAGCTAAAATCTTTAAGGAATGTTTTAGAAGAAAAAAATATAAAGCTTACAAAAATAAAGAATAAAATTTCTGAAGATACGACTCTATGGTCTGATACAAATATAAGTAGAAATGTGCTTTTACCTAGTGATATAAGTGTTGCTGAAAAGCGAGACGAATTGCAAGCAAGTATTGATAATTATAGTAGTATTCTGGAAAAGGCTAAACTAGAACATCAAAATATAAAAACAGATATAACAACTAAGCAAACAGAGATTGGTAGTAATGGCCGACAAAGAGAGAGTCTAAGTAGAGAAGCACAAATAGCTAATAATGACTTTGCTTTAATACTTGAAAAATCTATTTTTAATACTAAAGAAGAAGTAACAGAAGCTATACTCTCTGATGGTGATAAGGAAACTTTTGAGAAAATACAAAATAGTATTGAGGAAGAACAAATAAA
Organism: Bacteroidales bacterium; assembly: GCA_023145955.1. Lineage (GTDB taxonomy): Bacteria > Bacteroidota > Bacteroidia > Bacteroidales > UBA1556 > UBA6267. Next base: position 8,371 of record JAGLDA010000004.1, on the reverse strand, counting down.
ACTAAATGCTGCAAATAGTGATTTGAAACAAAATAGTAAAACACATTTGGAACATAAAAACTTTGTAGAAACTAAAGAAGAAGTGGGCACACAATTGCAGTCTAAAGAAGCTGAAGAGGATATTAAGATGGAAAGAGTAGGAGAGTTGCGATCTAAATTTGAGATGGATACAAATATTCGTAATAGAAATAAGTCCATAACTGATGAAATTAATGCTCAACAAAAGGAAGTTAGCAAATGGGAAAAGCTTATTGAAGTTTTGGGTGGTTCAAAACATGCTTTTAATACTTATGTGCAAAGACTCACTCTTCAGAATTTAATAAACAGAGCAAATCTTCATTTGCTGAAGTTAAACGATCGCTATTCGTTAAAACTGAACCCAACGTATGTAAAAAAAGAAGAGCTTGATTTTAAGTTAATTGACCATTATCAAACTGACCAAGAGCGATATGTGGATACTAGTAGCGGTGGCGAGAAGTTTATAATTAGCCTAGCTCTGGCATTGGGATTATCTGATTTGGCAAGTCGTAATGTGCAAATAAATTCATTGTTTATTGATGAAGGTTTTGGAACACTTGATAGTAATACATTGGAAACAATAATTTCCACATTAGAAACCTTACAATCCAGTGGCAAAATTATTGGCATAATCTCTCATGTTGATAGTTTAAAGGATAGGATTTCTACCCAAATTAGGGTTAATAAACGTAGTAATGGTGTAAGTGAGGTGGAGGTTATTTCGTAAAATATTGATTAAAGTATGTTAATCGAATGATTATTTAAAAACTCATACGAAACTCTTTAGAACCAATAATATTATTCTTCTGGATATCCAGTAATATCTTTAATTCTCTTGTATAGAGGTTCCAAGCTGTCATACATTTTAAGATATACATCCTCAAAAAGAGCTTTATATAACTTCGTATTATCTGAATTTGGTTTAAAAATATCAGCATAATTCACCATAGTTTTAGTTGCCTCAGCAATGGTTTTATACTCGCCAATACCATAAGCAGTAATAATTGCAGCACCTAAGCCAGATGTTTCGTGGGTGCTACCTCTCACCAACTCTAAATTAAAAATATCTGCTGCAATTTGGCATATTTCATCACTTTGCGATGCTCCACCAGAAACAGAAACCTTTTCAAATTTTAAATTGCCACGTTTTTCAAGTCTTTTCATTCCATCGAGCAATCCAAAGCATATTCCTTCAACTACTGAGCGATATAGATGCTCTTTCTTATGCACATCACCAAATCCAATAATTGAACCTTTAGCATTTTTTTCTCCTAATCCTGGCGTCCAATATGGCTGCATAACAAGACCCATTGCTCCAGGAGGAGATTTATGAAGTAACTCATTAAGTATTTCCTCGGCACTAACTTTCAGTTCCTTGGCTTGTAGTACTTCTTTTAGTGCAAACTCATTTTTAAACCAGTTAATCATCCAAAAACCACGATATATTTCTATCTCTGGGTTCCAATGCTCAGGAATGACTGAAGGATAGGATGGTAGGTATTTTATGGGTTCAAAATATTTTTTTGTAGTAGTTTGTACTGTCGCGGTTGTACCAAAACTTAGGCTAGCAATTTTTGTATTTGTTACTCCCATTCCCAAAGTTTCGCAACCCTTGTCCGACCCGCAGGCTATTATAGGGGTATCCAATGGTATTCCTAATTCTTTAGATATTTCTTCACTAATAATTCCAGATTGACTGCCAGGCTTTACCAATGGTGCAAGTTTTTCTTTTTCAATAGGGTATAGGTCTTTGCTCAATTCTAATATGTCAGAAGAAATTGCCCACCGCTGTTGTTTGAAATTAAAAGGTATATGCCCAATCTGTGATGCCACTGAGTCCGTATATTCACCGCTAAGTTTGAAATTTAAATATGAAGATACGCTAACATATTTATGTGTGTTTTTCCAAATATCTGGCTGGTTTTGCTTTATCCAATTACTTTGTCCTTTTTTTTCGAGTTTTTTTAAGGTACTATCTATTCCAATAAGTTTAAATGCTGTGCGTAATAGTAAATTGGGTTTATAAGTATTCTTAGCCATTCTCTGGTCCAACCATAATATTGATGGCCGGATTACATTTCCTTCGATATCTACATTTACCATAGTGCTACGCAATGTAGTGATTCCAATACCCTTTATATTTGGAAAGTCTATACTGTTTCTACTTTGAAGATTTATAACTGCTTCTTTCAAACCATTCCAGTATAACTCAGTATCTTGCTCTGCCCATCCTGGTTTGGGACTATTATAAGCTTCGTAAAATATCTGCTCCTTATCGATTAGTTTCCCTGATGTTGAGAATAGTAATGCTCTAATACTTTGAGTTCCACAGTCTATTGATAATATCATTGGCTTATGCTTTGTTTGTGCTAATGTAGTTTATATTGCTCAACTATATTTATTGATTAAGAAGTTGTTTTCCAGGATTCATAATATTATTAGGGTCAAAATGCTTTTTCAATGCTTTAAGAACATTCATTTGCTCTTCTCCTAAATGCTCAGGCATCCATTTTGCTACCATTCGCCCAACTCCATGGTGATGCGATAGAGAGCCTCCACTTTTATGAATTTTATCAATTATTGCTTCCTGAAATTCTCGGTATGCATCTATATCGGCTTCCTTAATAATGAATATGAAATATAGATTTGTTCCTTGAGCATAAAAATGTGAGGCATGAGTCATGCAAATTGTATTGGGTCTACTTTTTATAAACTCTCGAACTTGCTGATGCACTTCATGAACCTGATCCCAACTTACTCCTGTTTCTAAGGTGTCTATAATAATACCATAATCCATAAGGTCTTCTCTTAGGTATGGATCGCGGTACCTTCCGGGTTCCCATTTCTTTACAGGAAATGAAGTAAGGTTCATAGCGCCATGCTTTTTGCAAATATTATGTACTTTTCTTTTAATGTTTTTAGTAAAATGTTTATCTCCATCAGAAGTACCTAGAAATAGACACCTTTCCATTGGTTTATAAGCTCGGAAAGTCATTATTTTATCAAATATTGTATTCTCTATTCCATATAATTTTAGCCCATGATGGGTTTCTTCTGCATCAGAAATTCTAAAAACTGCCGGCATACCGAATTCTCCTTGCGATATCTCTCTACAGGCATCAACTCCTGCTTTCCAGTTTGGGAATATATATCCAAATCGCTGGCGATTATCAGGCATATATTTATAAATCTTCCATGTGAGTTCTACTATTATACCATATATTCCTTCGCTACCTTTAATAATATCCAATATTTTTGGTCCATTGGCTGTAGCAGGATATTCTTTGGTAATAATATTCCCTGTTGGGCTAATCATTTCCACACCAAGTACAAGCTCCCCTGCATCACCATAATAGGATGATTGCTGCCCCGAACCTAGAGTGATAAACCAACCTCCAACTGTTGAATATTCAAATGATTGTGGAAAATGGCCACAGGTAAAACTAGTTTTTGCATTATATAATTTTGGAGCATTATTAAGTGCTTCCTCAAAATCAGGCCCCATCATACCCGATTCTACTCTTACTGTTTGGTTAGTTTCATTAAAGCTAATAATATTGTTAAGGTGAGTATTCATGACTATAGTAATACCTCCTTTTTCTGGATAAAAACCGAAATTTACCGATGAGCCACCACCAAAAGTATAAATAGGTATCCTTTGCTCATTACAATATATTACAATCGCCGAAATCTCAGATTTATTCCTTGGGTGTACTACTAAATCGGTTATGGTTTTTATTATACTACGTCGCAAATTCATGGCTTCTTCCACAGTTTTGCCAGTAGAGTAGTATAGCCTATCATATTCTTTCGAACTTACATTTTCTTTACCACTAATACTAATGAATTTCTCAACTTGCTCAATGCTTAGCTTGCTTTCAATATTATGTGAAATTATATTGTTGCCTGTTGATTCCATTTCGGTAAAACTATTATCAGATAGATTGAACTTCTTTTTTAGCTCATCAATTAATCTATCATTTGGATGTTTAAATCCCATAGGATCACCATATTTAAAGATTGATCTAAAGGAGCCTTCTTTTGGAGCTTCATTAATCCATTTTGGTGTTTTCATTGCGATTGTTGTTAATTATTAGTATTTAGCTTAGTAAATGACAAAAAAATAAATAACTAATTTACTAGTTTTTATGTTTGGGCTAAAGCCCGCAGAATCTTGTATTTATTAGGCAGGGCATTCCCTTCGATAAACTCAGGATGACATTGTCCTGCCTAATAAGTTGTGTCTTATATGGGCTTTAGCCCAAACATAGTGTTTTTGTCATGTACTTATATTATTTAGTTAAATTATAAAATAAAATATTAACTAGGTATTTCAAATGTCTTTTCAACCATCTTTATTTCCTCTATTAATTTATCTTTATCCCATTTTAATTCATTAGCAGCTAATTTGGCTACCTTATTAATAATACTATTACCAGGATTTCCTAAAAGGCCAACTCCGGTTCTGCGGAATATGATATCAGATAAACTTATAGCCATCTCATTTTGTATGGCAAATTTCACTTGTGCCATTAACTCCCCATCGGCATTTAGTACCTCATTTAATTGTTCATCCTCTTTTGCAAGGGAAATAATTGTATCAATCTCAGTACCATAGCTTTTAATAAGATATTCTATCTGACCTTTATCGTAATTTTTATACTCCTCTTGTTTATTTATAATATAATTAGCAAGGTTTTTTATTTTGCAACCATATAGCTGTGTGTTTTGCGAAATTGATTTTTCTCTCGGATATTTAAGAATTCTAATGGCTTTATTTATTGCTTTTTCTGCAAGCATTCTACTGGTAGTAAATTTACCTCCTTCTACAGTTATTAATCCTGAAATGCCATTCTTCTTTTCGCCAGTAATTTCGTACTTACGCGATGATTTATAACTCTCTTCGGTTTGATCTTCTACTAATGGTCGCAAACCACCATAAGTATGAAGGATGTCCTTGTATTTTATTTTTGTATTTTTACCAAAGGCGCTGTTAACCTCTTCAATAAGTCCTTCAATTGCTTCACGTGTTACCTTGTAATTATTAGGTTTACCAATATACTCTTTATCAGTTGTGCCAACTAAGGTGTGATTTCGGTAAGGAAAAAGAAAGAAATGGCGTCCGCTTTTTGAGTAGGCAGAAAATGTTGTATCATCTACCACTTTATTAATAATAAAATGGATTCCTTCGCTGCGTCGTAATTCTTGATCGCCATGTTGCTTTTTTACCTTATCAAGAATAATATCAGCCCACGGCCCTGCGCAGTTGATTACCAATTTGCCATTTATATTCTTGGTTTCGCCAGTAGTTTTATCAATAACTTTTACCCCTTTTACAATTTTTTTCTTTCGCCCTTTTGGCTCTACAATAAAATCAGTAATTTCAGCATAATTTGCCACAGAGGCGCCAAAGTGTACAGCTGATTTTATAAATGATAAAGTAAACCTTTCTGGTGAATGACTTGCGCAGTCATAGTATAATTGTCCACCAAGCAAATTTTCAGTTAGTGCATTTGGAAATTTATCTTCTATAGTTATGGCACTTAAGCTTTTATAACTAGGCATTTTTTTACTCTTGTCCCAAATCCAGTTTTTATCGAAAGAAAATGCTTCGTATAAAATCATTCCCAATTTCATTTGGTTTACTGATACTTTATCATTTTTATAGCTAGAAAACAAAAAAGGGGCAGGGTGTATAAAGTTAGGTGCTATATTCATAAGTACGCGCCTTTCTTTTAATGACTCTCGTACCAATGCAAACTCATAAGTAGAAAGATATCGAAGGCCACCATGAATCATTTTTGATGTGGCGGCAGAAGTTTCGCTACCAAAATCAGATTTTTCTAATAAGGCAACATCCAACCCTCGAGATGCTGCTTCATAAGCAACACTTGCCCCAGTTATTCCGCCTCCTATTACTATTAGGTCAAATTCCTTTCCTTGGTAATTATTTATAAACCTATCCATAATATTCTGTTTATGATTATTTTTTTTGATTTATCCTTTTCCAAATATTATAGCTTTCTATCATGCTTAGCTCTACAATATTGCCAATATCTTTATTAGAGATTATACTATCCAATAGGTATTTATAATATTGTGAGGATTTCTTCTTAGTATGTAAATCATTGAAATACAAAGTGCTTTCTTTATAATAAATACTTGATAAATCATTATACAGCATCTTCGCAATAGAATTTTCGCTTGTGTTAATTAGTAGAATTTGAATTTCCCAATCAAATCTAGCAAATTCTTCACTTTTTGCTTCTATACTCGGAGCTTGATTTAGCATTTTTACTATTTGTGACGAATCTTTTTCTATAGCCTTTTTTGCTAGTCCTGGTAATATTAGAATACGGAACTCTAACCAATCTTCAATTAGTTTTGCCGATGAAAGCATTGAATGATTTACTAATGTTTTCAATACCCCCAAACCACCTTTAGTTTTATAATCGTTTACTATTGTTGACCTGCCATGAGTAATTGTAAGCCAACCATCTCTCGATAATCGCTGTAAAACTTCTCTAAGAGTAGGGCGAGTAACACCAATTAACTCGGACAATTCTCTCTCGGGGATTACTTTATATCCAGCAGGCCATTCATTACTTACAATCGCTTTTATTATCTCATTTTCTGCAAATTGTGCTGGTTTTAATAGTTTTTCCTTCTTTTGCATAATTATTCTTTATTGGTTAGAGGTCAGACCACAAAGATATATATTATTTTTGAACTACAAATAATTATTTGTGCTAACTTTTTACTGTTTGTATTATTTTTTTATTAACTTTGTAGGCATACTAAAATCAAAGATGTAAATAATGACAGAGGAAATAAAATTAATATAATCCAAAGCCCTGTTTATAGTTTTGATATTATAATGAAATAAATGGAAGTTTCCGTTTATAAATGACAATAAACGACAATAAATGGAAGGTCATTATATTCAGTCGTTGGCGTTAATTCAAAAAAATGGAACTGAACGAGAAATTAAAGAAATTTATCAAAATTCAAGAATGGATTTTTGCGAAAACTTATGCCAAAACTTGGCCTCACGAATATATCGTTCAAGAAAGAGTTGATAATGATTTGTATTTACAATTAGCCGACCATATTGACAGTTTTGGTTATGAAGATTATTTCTACAAAACGAAACAAATCTATTTTGAATATAACGGTTTTACTTATTGGCATATGGAAAATATCATAAATCGTTGCGTTTCAGAAGACACATATCACGAAAGAGAAAAAAGCGGAAGACTTCCCGAAAATTTTAAAGAATAAGTATGAAATCATTATTAGGACAATTTTACAACAGAATTAAAGGCTCGCAAGAAGATATTGCGTCTGAAGGTTTAGTTTATATTTTAAAACAATCATTAGAAAGCAGAAAAGTAATTAACCAAATAATAAAATTTAACACGAATTTTACATTTTCAGACCTTACCTATCACACTCAAAATGTCGGAAAAAATTTAGAAAGACCTGATATAAGCGGAATAGACGAAACAGGAAAAGAAGTTTTGCTAATTGAAGCGAAATTTTGGGCTTCTTTGACACATAATCAACCAAATGGATATTTAAAAAGGTTGGAAGATAATACTGTATTAGTTTTTCTTGTACCAACATTAAGAACAAGAACAGTATTTGAAGAAGTTAAAAGTCGAATTTTAGAAGAACATCAAGATTTAGAAATTAATAGCGATAATTTAAGTATTGTAATAAAATCTTCACAAAAGCACATAATAATTAAAAGTTGGAATGAAGTTTTAAGTTCTCTAAAATCAAAAATTGAGCAGACAAATAATATAAGTTTACTTTCTGACTTAAACCAAATCATTGGGCTTTGCGAAACGATTGACCAAAATTCTTTCCAACCAATAACAGATGAAGATTTATCACCGAAAATACCGAAAAACATTAATTCATATTACGAAATAGTTGATAAAGTAGTTGATGAATTAAAAAATAGAGAAATTGGAATATCAACAAAAGGTTTAGTAAAAACACCGCAGAGATATGGTTACCATAGGTATTTTTCAACTAAAGAATTAGGATTGAATTTTGCTCTAAAATTAGACTTGTGGGAAAAATGTGCAGACACACCTTTTTGGTTGTCAATTAATACCGTAGAAAAGAAAGAATGGACAACAACCGAAAAATTGACAAAATCAATTGAAAGTTTATGTGCAAAACACAATTTTATTTTGGTTCCATATTCAAATAATAAAGGGTTTTTCATTAGTGTAAAACCAACACTTTTTGAAACAGAAGATGTGGTAATACGGAATATTGCAGACAGAATTGAAAGCATAATTGAAGAAATAACTAACGCCAACACCTAAGCATATAAAAA
>JAGLDA010000039.1 GCA_023145955.1 Bacteroidales bacterium | reverse complement strand
GATAATAATAATCTTAAGAACCTAGATATTAACTTCAAAACTGAGGCAAAATATAACGAAAACCTATTACTTCAAACAAAGGCTATAGGTGAGAAAGAATATTTTCATGAACTAAAACGAGCAAATGATAATAAAATCAATTGCTCGTCGTATATTTCTTGGGATTGATATAGTAAATCGCTGTTCGTATATTTAATCTGAGGTTTGTTTTTAATAAATCTCTTTTACGGCAGGGTTTAGTCTTCAGTCTTCAGTTGGCAGCCTCTAGCTGTAGTAAAGAGTATATTAAGAATAGTACACACATAAGTTCTGTACACCAAAAATACTAATTAAATATCACTTCCAGGCTATTTCGTTCCTTATCTTTAAATTCCAATATTACCTTTGAGTGGTATGAGTCAATAGGCTCCAGACGTACTTCTTCAAGTTTATCTCTCATTTTGGTTTTATCAATTTTAGAGTATTGTTTATTATAATAATTTTGAGTTTCGTTTGCATAATCAGAGAAATTCAAGTTAATCTTTCCAAATAGCGCATAATTATTAAGATGCTTAGCAATATCAGAATCCTTTAGAGAAGGTGATAATTCCTTTTTGGCAACAAAGTTTACTATCACAACTTTTTCATTAGTAATCATCATAATATTATCAACCATTGTTGCATATAGTTCGTCTTTATCGTCATTTAATACATAATAGCCATCAACCATCTTCTTCTCATTATCTTCAAAAATCTTTAGAAACGATTTATAAACCTCATCATTATCAAGTTTTACAAGTACCGATACCTTAAAATCTAAGGAATTACCACACTTAGCCATTAGGCTATCCTCTTTAATATCTACGCGGTGCACATTAATTATTAACTCCCCATTAATTGCAGAAAACATATTTTCGATATCAATATCCATAGCTGCCTCGGCCATGCTCTCTACGCCGTCAATATTTACCTGACGCTCTTTATATAGGTCCTTAATCATTCGGTACAACTCGTGAGCATCTATTGCAATGGAAAAATTAGCAAAGCTTTCGGCAGGAATATATTTCAGAATATCATCGTCAAAATCATCTTTAATAATCTTATAATCATCAACTAAACTTTCCAACTCCTTAGGCAAAACTAATTGTGATTCTGCGATAGCATTTCCTTTTTCAAAACTAATATGATAATTATATTCAATTCCTTTAAGGTTTATGGGCATTTGCATTTTTGCTATTGTTTGATATTCGTAATTCAGGCTATGCAAAACAAAATCACTATTAAACCAAACACTTATATCCTTTCTATTTTCGTAAAACTCTACAAAAGTTTTATTACTTGATATTGAATTACTATATTTTTGAGTTACTAAATCACCGGCTTTCTCCACTAAAAATTCATTATTGCAATATCCTTTTGTAACAGAGTAAATAATGGCTGTATTTTCATTCCAAGCAATAATTTCTTTACTATCCTTCTTTTTAGATATTAGAAAGTTGACCCCATTCTCATCAACAAATTCCATAGAATCCATCTTATTTTCAGCAGCTTTAGTCAATAGGGCACGAAACTTATCCGAATCAGCAATTCCAAAATTTACAGCCATAGATTGCTGCCAACCATTTTTATTGGATATACTAAAAGCAAAGAATTGTTCATTAAAATCTACACCACTTTCTTTGGGATTCTTAAAAATATAATCAAATTCCATCATCCGGTTATAATGCTGATCGCTTATGCTAAAAGAATCCTTTTCAATCATCTTTTTATAAAAATTAGTATTTGAAAAGTCATCAACATTACTCTTACTAATCAACTGACTAGGTAGCACTGTAAAAACAAAGGTTGCATTATCGGGGATATGCTTTATATCTTCAGACTTGTCAGAGCTACAAGAAGAAGCTAAGAAAACTAATACTATAAGTGTGAAAAATACTTGCTTGATATTCATAAGTTCTTGGTTTTTGTATTAATTATTTATGACGCTTTATATTTAAAAAAGTTACTTTCTATTATAATGGAATTTGTTGCCAAATATTGTTCTCTAAATAAGATTGAGTAGTATATCCTGCATTTTTTGCAATATCAATAGCGGAATCGTAAGCAGCAATCAATTCCGATGTGGAATGTGCATCAGTACTTATTATTATTGGAATTTCTAATATACAAGCCCTGCGCACAATATCTTGAGAAGGGAAAGTGGTATGCCATTTACCCTTATAAATACCACGAGTATTTAACTCCATAATACTTCCCACCTTTTTTATCACTAATAGCGTTTCATCCAATTCCTGCTGATACCAATCTTCATTTTCGTTAAAAAACACTCCAATAGTATTCATAGCAACTTTATCTAAATGTGCAATTATTGTCGGTTTTTGAGTTGTAAGCATCTCTCTAATCTGACTAAAATATGATTTAACAGCCGTTTTATAATCACCATCAAATATTTTTAGCATATTCTGTTGAGACTGAATTTTATCTCCATCTATAAACCAAAGTAAACCATTATTAGGGTTTTTTACCAGATGCACAGCTCCAATTGTATAGTCAAGACTTAATAAATCAGAAAAATACTTGAACGAACTTGTTTTCTCTGGAATATAATCTATTTCCAAAGATACAAAAATATCTATTTTACCCTTATACTTTTGTTGCAAAGAGGATATAATTTTACCGTATTGTTCAATATCTTTATCATTTATACTCCATTTGTTAAAAAAATTTACTGGGGAATGACTAGATATACCAATAGACCTAACTTCTTGTTTTATAGCAGACTCCACCATTTCCTCAATGGAATTTTTTCCATCACAAAAACTATTGTGACTATGATAACAAAGATTTTTCATTTACAAATCGTCTTATTACTAGTGCGATACAATTTATGTATCTATAATTTATATGTGAAATTTAATATTTACGTTATGTCAAAAGTTAAACATCAAGAAACAAAGATAAGTCAAAACACTTTATTTATGATTTATGCAGTGGTTATTGTTTTAGCTATCATTCTTACTATTGTAACTACTAACTAAAACTAATTGAATAAAGATTTTTCTTTTATTAAAATTAAAATAAAGGATTTTTTTATTTATAAACCAAAGCTTATTATTTATTTGTCGTCTTAAATATAGTATAGTGTAAAATTAAGCAAAATAATAATTATAAAAATATAGAGTTATGTCAGTACAAAATAGACAATTGAAAAAACCAGCAGAAGTAAAACAAAGTTATTTAATAGCTATTTATAGCGTAATTATCCTAGCAGTTATTGTTATAACAGTTTTAACTACATAAAAAATCAAAAGCATTCACTACTTAAATTTGAGATAGGCGAGTTATTACCTATGTTAACTAACACAAAAGGGCTTTTATTATAATATAAAAGCCCTTTTTATGTCTGTTATTTTTTCCCTAAAAGTTCGAACATATTTTTCTTATAAGCCTCCACACCTGGCTGATCAAACGGATTTACATCAAGGGTATATCCACTATAAGCACAGGCAAGTTCAAAGAAATATATCATCTGTCCCAAATTCTCTTCATTTATTTTATCAATTTCAAGAATAATATTTGGCACACCACCATCAATATGAGCTTTTAAAGTGCCTTTTTGTGCCATCTGATTTACATAATCAACACTCTTACCACTTAAATAATTTAAACCATCAAGGTCTTGCTCGTTCTCAGGAATAGTTATACTATGTTTAACTCCTGTTACTGATATCAATGTTTCAAACACTTGACGTCTTCCATCTTGAATATATTGACCCATGGAATGCAAGTCTGTAGTAAAGTTTGCTCCAGCAGGAAATATACCTTTATGTTCTTTTCCTTCACTTTCGCCATAAAGCTGTTTCCACCATTCGGTAAAATACATAAGGCTAGGGCTAAAGTTAATTAGTATCTCTATATCATAACCGTTGCGCAATAATGCATTACGAGTAATGGCGTATTTTATAGCTGGGTTAATATTCTCATCAGAAGAAGCGGAGCAAGCATTCTCCATAAATTTGGCTCCATCTATAAGTGTATCAATATTAAATCCTGCCACAGCAATTGGCAATAAACCTACTGGCGTAAGAACAGAAAATCTTCCTCCCACATCATCAGGTACAATAAATGTTTTATAGCCTTTTTGCTCCGCTAAAGTTCGTAAAGCGCCTTTCTCAGCATCAGTAATAGCTATAATTCTTGAAGCAGCCTCTTCAGCGCCATATTTTGCCTCTAAATGCTTGACCAATAATCTAAAAGCAATAGCTGGCTCGGTAGTAGTTCCTGACTTTGAAATTACCGTAAGAGCATAATCTTCATTATCCAATAGCGCTAAAAGGTCGTGAAGGTAATCCTCACTAAGATTTTGCCCAGCATATAATATTTTAGGATTATTACTGTTTTGATATGCCTCAAAAGGGTTCTGTAATGACTCTATTACTGCTCTAGCTCCCAGATACGAACCTCCAATACCTATAACAACAAAGAACTTTGCTTTCTTACGAATATTTTCAGCAGTTTGTTTTATATCCTCCAATATTTCAGGAGTAATTGATGATGGTAAATTATGCCAGCCAAGAAATTCAGCACCTCTTCCGGTTTTATCTATAACCGATTGGTGAATTGAATTCATTCCTTTGGCAATATTCTTATATTCATTTGAATCCAAAAAGCTATTAGCATGCTGGATATCAATCTTTAACATTTTCATAAATTATTATTTAAATAATAATGTAAAAGTAGTATTTTTTACCTTTCAAATATTTTGCATTAGTAAAATTCGAGATAATTTAAGCAAATGAAGTTATATTGGTAAAATCAAATTTCAAACCCGGTTTTGTCATGGTTTTTGTGCCAAAAACACACGCCAAAACCTTAAGTTATATTATATTATTACCACGGGATTCACCCGTGGTTAAACATATTAAGCCCCGATGGGGCTATAGTATATGATGAGCTTTGAATATTTTAGAAACTAGATGGTGTTTTTATAAAATCTATAATCGTAGAGGTAAACAACAGATTTTCAAGTTAAATATAAAAACTATTAATAGAAGTTTTGGCTATAAATATTCTAAAAAAGCAGAATAATTAAGTATAACTTGTATTTATGTAACTTATTCGTTACTTTTGCCAAATGAGAGAAGTGCTGATTACACCAGAATGTTTGGAATTTATTGATAAGCAAAATGAAAAGGTTTCTACTAAATTCCATCAAATAATAGAGGTAATCGGAGAAGTAAAAGTTGTAAATGCAAACTTTGTAAAGAAATTAGTAAATACAGATTTTTACGAACTAAGAATTAAAGCAGGAAATGAAATCAGAGTGATCATGTTTGCTGTTGACCATTCAAATTTTGCTGAATGCACAAAAGTCATCTGCTTGAATGGGTTTCTTAAGAAATCAACAAAAGATTATTCTAAAGCTATTAAAATAGCAGAAAACCTATTAAACGAATATTTATAAAATAAAAATATATAATCATGGGACAATTAATAAATGCTAAAGATCTTATAGACCAGCGATATGGCAAACGCGGAACAGAATCTCGTGAAAAATTCAGAGATGATGCGTTTTCATTTTACTTTGGAGAGGTTATTAAAAGCCGAAGAAAGGAGTTAAAACTAAGCCAAAAAGACTTGGCTGAACTTATTGGAAAAAAAAGACCATATATCTCACGAATTGAAAATGGAGAAAATATTCGTTTATCAAGTTTTTCTCTTATTGCAAATGCACTAAATCTATCAATTCAACTTACTGCTATATAAAAATTTGGCGTGAATATAATTATCCCACAAAAATTAGTATAAATAATCTTATTTTTAGTACCCGGTTTTGTCATGGTTTTTGTGCCAAAAACACACGCCAAAACCTTAAGTCTTATTACATTATTACCACAGGTTTCACCCGTGGTTAAACATATTAAGCCCCGATGGGGCTATAGTATATGATGAGCTTTGAATATTTTAGAAACTATATGGAGTTTTATGAATTATATAATAATAGTCTAATATCTATTATTTACAAAATAGCAATATTATTGGAGTTACTAATCCTGAAAGGATAATAATTTTTAGAAAGGTACTAAGCTTCTTAAAATCTTTACTACTACTTCCTTTCAACAACATTGGAATAAGACCAAATAGGATTAGTGCCATGGGGATGAAAAAACTTATCCGATAAATCTCTAAATTAGGTAAGTAGAGCTGATAAAATGCAATAATAGCAATAAGGAAAATAGATAGTATTGATATAAGTATTTTAAACGATTTCAAGGATACTGTTGCTGCCCATGTGTTGCAATTACAGCTAGTATCGGCTTTCATATCTTCTCTATCTTTTACAATTTCACGAATAAGTGTGCTTAAAAATGCAAATAGAGAAAAGAAAAAGATACTTAAATGCATCCACCTAAGATCATAATTAAACATTAAGCCATTTGCAGAGTTATCGTAAACAATATATATCCATACTACTACAGGAACCATAGCCACGGTAAGAGAAACTACAATATTACCAACGAGTTTGGAGCATTTTAATGAATTTGAATAAGCAAATAATAATGCTAAGATAGACAGTTGAAATATTGCAACAAAAGGTTCTCCAATAAGATGGGCTGCTAAAAAAGTTAGAATAACACCCAAAGAATTAAATAAATACAAAATATATCTTGCTGATTTAATGGATATATCTCCATTAGGAATTGGTTTTCTTGATTTTGTTAATCTATCAATATCAACATCATGAATATCGTTATGGATATTTGCCGCCGCTGCAATCAGTATACTTGATACAACTATCAGAATAAATATGGGCGTACTCATCCTATACGCTAAGCCATTGACAGATAGGTAATAATCTATCAAACCATACTTAACAAGCATCTCTGTTAACAGTATAATAATAAGGTTATTAACCCTTACTAGACGGAAAAAAAACATCGATTATTTGTAATTGTTAGACTCTGTGATTGTTGTGTATGCAAAGCTATGAAAAATTGCTTCAATATGCAAGAGTAAATCTCTTTTTTCTTTTTTAGGAGCTTTAATATATCCATCTATAGTAATTAAACGGTTAGCAGCCTCATCAACAAAGGTATAACTTATAAATGGACCACCCATTGCATATCCCTGCACATCCCATAATGAGCGCAATTGTGATGCATAGGTTCCTTTAAATTCTGTAATTGAATACATCGGAGGGAACATATTCGACACTTTCATATAAGAATTTTCTACGGGTCCTGGTACATGTCTTTTTGTAATATCATTACGGAAATCTATCATACTTTGCATCGAAAAATTTGAAGTGTCGGTATATGGTCGAGTATAAATAAAGATTCCCTCTTCCACATCAGCCGTGGGGCGACGAAGCCAAATAAAGTCAGCTTTATCATTAGCAACATAAAAGCCTTTAGGAACTATCATATGAAAGCCAAATTTTTTATCTAGCTCATCGGTAATAGTTTTTACCTCCAAACCTTTATAAGCACCAGCTATACGCGTAACTTCATTATTATGAAAGCTTTTTTTAATTTTTGTTTTATAAACATCAAAAGCATTTATTAGTTGCTGAGTACTATTTCCTTTAATGGTAACAACGGTTTGTGGCTTGGCATACATATTTCTTTTAAACTGTATTTTGGCGTTACTCACTTCGGCTTTAGTAATAAAAAGAATATTACGCTGTTTTTGATATATACTACCGAAGGCATTTTTAGGAATTTGCGTAACAATATACTCTGGTTCATTTCGAGCTAACCATCCTGGCACCTGCTCCAAACTTTCTCTAATACTATCGCCAAGGGCCGATTTCCACAAGCCTTTGCTTATTACAACTAGCACTTCCGAGGTTCTACCGCCAGAAGTATATATAACACTCGCTGCCGATTTGCTTTTATTGCTATCCGTACAGCTTACCAAAATCAATGAAATAATCAGTACTAAAAATAAATTCTTCATAATATATTACTCTTTTAAATCCTATAAAAATAGAATTCTGTTTTATCAAAAACTATTCCGTAATTTCTCCTGCCCAAGAGCTGGTAAATCTATCTTTAATAATTTCTCTGTCCGTTTCTTCACCCATTATAACCATCAGCTTTGTTATAGCTGCAGAAGTAGTCATATCTGAAGCGCCAATTATACCAATTTGCTTTAGCTTACGAGAAGTTTCATATTTTCCCATTTCCACAGATCCACCAATACATTGCGAAACATTAAAAATCATTAATCCATTACTAATGGCTACTTTTAGCATATCAATAAACCAGCTATTTGTAAAAGCATTTCCTGAACCAAAAGTTTCTATAACTAAAGCTCGTATTCCTTTAGTATTAAGCATTGCCTCTACTGAAGATGGCTGCATACCTGGGAATATCTTCATGATAGCTATTTGAGAATCCAGCTTTTTATGGAGCTTAAGTTTCTCGTTATTATGCTTATGAATATTCTTACGCTTATACCTGATATAAATTCCTGATTCTGCTAAAAGAGGATAATTTACAGACCTAAATGCATTAAAATTCTCTGCATTATATTTATAAGTTCTATTGCCTCTATATAGTCTATTTTCGAAGAAAATACATACCTCAGGCACAGTAGGAACACCATTTTCTTTAGCGGCAGCAATCTCTACTGCGGTAATAAAATTATCGCGGCCATCGGTGCGCACCATTCCCAATGGCAATTGCGAACCCGTTATAATAACAGGCTTACCAAGATTTTCTAGCATAAAACTAAGTGCAGATGCAGTATACGACATAGTATCGGTGCCATGAAGAATCACAAAGCCATCATATTCGTTATAATTCTTTTCTATAATTTCTACAAGCTCAATCCATTGTTTTGGCGACATATCAGAAGAATCCACTAATGGGTCAAAAGATATTTTCTCAAGATTATAATTTAGACGTGCTAATTCTGGAATAAAATTAATAATTTTATTGATATTAAATGGCTTTAAAGAACCTGTTTCCTCGTCCTTTACCATTCCAATTGTTCCTCCAGTATAAATTAATAGAATTGATGTTTCTGTCATTTTACTATATCTTAAAAAGTTTATTTGCGTTATTAGTTGTAATTTCTGCAACCTCCTCAATACTTATATCTTTAGTATGAGCAAGTTTTTGCGCTATCAAAGAGATATAAGAACTCTCATTTCTTTTACCTCTATGCGGAGCAGGAGTTAAATATGGGGAGTCCGTTTCGAGGATAAAATGCTCCATATCAATATTTTTAATTTGATCGCTCAATCCCGAATTTTTAAAAGTAAGCACCCCTCCTATTCCAAGTAAAAATCCTCGCGATATTATTTCATTAGCATCAGCTGATGAGCCCGTAAAACAATGAAATACACCATGCAATTTATTATTATTAAACTCATCAATACAGTTGATAATCTCATTTAAGGAATCACGAGAGTGAATTACCACAGGCAAATCATAATCTATAGACCATTGGAACTGCTGCATTAGTGCATCTTTTTGCTGCTCAGCAAAAGTAGTATCCCAGTAAAGGTCAATCCCAATCTCCCCAATGGCTATATATTTTCTTTGGTCTAAAAACAGCTTTATTTTTGCCAGCATTTCAATATAATCACCCTTTACAGATGTAGGGTGTAGTCCCATCATAGGAAATATCTCTCTTGGATAAGCATCACATAACTTATGCATAGGAATAATGCTTTCCTCATCAATATTGGGGAGCAGCATCCGATAAATATTATTATCGAAAGCTTTATTAATTATTTTATCTCTATCAGAATCAAATTCTTCAGAATATAAATGAGTATGTGTATCTATAAATTGCATCAAGCAAAAATACTTGTTTTTTTGCATTTTTGAGCAGCCAATTTATACTTAATTATTCTACTAAATGCTTAAGGCTATTTATTAGCTTATGATATTCAAAAAAAATCCTCTTAAAAATTACATGCTTTATATGAGCTAAAGAAAGCTATTTCTTTGTTAAGCCTAGTTGCCAATTTACTAATTAATACAATTACATATAACTCTATATTATAGTATTTTAGGCCTTATAATTTTACTTAAAATAACGAATAAAAATAACGAATAGGTCTCTAAAAAATTATCCTAAATATTAATAAATTATAATGCTAAGTACCAAGTTTTACACTACTTTTGCAAGTTATAATTCTATTGAAGAATATACAACGATATATAAGCAAATAAGATGTTAAAATTTATAACAAAAATGTTCGGCTCTAAGTCCGAAAAAGACGTTAAGCTACTATTGCCAATCGTAGATGCCGTGCATAAAGCAGGTGAGAAACTAACTGGCCTAAGTAATGATGAATTAAGAAATAAAACTGCAGAATTTAAGCAGTTAATTAATGATAAAATTTCTACAGAAAAAGATCAGATTGCCAACATAAAATCTAAGATTAAGGATAATCCTACCATGGATATAATCGAAAAAGATAATTTATGGCAAGATGTAGATAAGATTGAAGACGTTATTACTGGCAAGATTGAAAAGGTTCTTGACGAAATAATGGCCGATTCTTTTGCTGTGGTAAAAGAAACTGCCCGTCGTTTTACTGAAAATGATAAGATTGAAGTTACAGCAAGTGAGAATGATCGGTTATTGAGCACTCATTATAATAGTGTTGAAATTACAGGAGACAAAGCTGTTTTTGGCAATACGTGGATTGCTGGCGGGGTTGATATGAAGTGGAATATGATTCATTATGACGTACAGCTTATTGGTGGTGCGGTGCTTCATAAAGGTAGAATTGCCGAAATGGCTACTGGTGAGGGTAAAACTCTTGTGGCTACTTTACCAATTTATCTTAATGCACTTTCGGGAAGAGGAGTACATGTGGTTACAGTAAACGATTACTTAGCAAAGCGTGACTCGGAGTGGATGGGAATGCTAATGGAATTTCATGGATTGACTGTAGACTGTGTTGATAACCATCAGCCAAATACAGAGTTGCGTCGCAAGGCATATCTTGCAGATATTACTTATGGTACTAATAATGAATTTGGCTTTGATTACCTACGTGACAATATGGCCACAGAGCTTGGAGAATTAGTTCAGCGTAAGCATAATTACTCCATTGTGGATGAGGTGGATTCTGTACTTATTGATGATGCTCGTACTCCACTTATTATTTCTGGCCCTACGCCTCGTGGCGACCATCAAGAATTTGATGAGCTAAAACCATATGTTAATAAGCTATATACAGTACAGAAAAAATTAGTAACAGGGATTTTCTCTGAGGCAAAAAAGCTAATTGATTCTGACGATAAAGAAAAGCAAAAAGAAGGATTTACGAAACTTTTTCGTTCATACCGAGGTTTACCAAAAAATAAAGCAATTATAAAATTCCTTTCGGAGCCAGGAATGCGCTCTGGAATGCTTAAAACTGAGAATTACTATATGGCTGAGCAAAATAAGCTTATGCATATTGTTGATGATGAGTTATACTTTGTTATTGAAGAAAAAAGCAATTCCATAGAACTTACAGATAAAGGTCTGGACTTAGTTACTGAAATGACTGGTGACGAGAATTTTTATATTCTACCAGATATTGCGGTTAGCTTAGATAGTATAGAAAAATCTGAACTATCTGCCACAGAAAAAGCCGAACAAAAAAGCACAATCCTTCAGGACTACAGCATAAAAACTGAGCGTGTTCATACGATGAATCAGCTTTTTAAGGCTTATGCTCTTTTTGAACTAAATACAGAATATGTTATAATCGAAAACAAGATTAAGATTGTTGACGAGCAAACAGGCCGTATTATGGAAGGCCGTAGATACTCTGACGGACTACATCAAGCTATTGAAGCTAAAGAAAATGTAACCGTTGAAGCTGCTACCCAAACTTATGCTACTATTACACTTCAGAATTATTTCAGAATGTATAATAAGTTGGCGGGTATGACGGGTACTGCCGAAACTGAAGCTGGAGAATTATGGGATATATACAAATTAGATGTAACAGTAATACCTACTAATAGACCTATTGTTAGAAACGATGACGAGGATTTAGTTTATAAAACTGTTAGAGAAAAATACCAGGCAGTAATTATAAAGACTACTGAATTTGTTAATGCTGGCCGACCAGTATTAATTGGTACTACTTCTGTAGAAATTTCGGAATTATTGAGCCGAATGCTTAATATGCAGGGTGTAAAACATAACGTTCTTAACGCAAAACTTCACCAACGAGAGGCTGATATTGTTGCAGAGGCTGGTAATGCTGGCACAGTAACTATTGCTACAAATATGGCAGGTCGTGGTACTGATATTAAGCTTGCTGAGGGAGTAATTGAAGCTGGAGGTTTGGCAATTATTGGTACAGAGCGTCATGAGTCGCGACGTGTAGATCGCCAGTTGCGTGGTCGTGCTGGTCGCCAGGGAGATCCAGGAGCATCACAATTTTTTGTATCTCTTGAAGATAACTTAATGCGATTATTTGGCTCGGAGCGTATTGCTTCGGTAATGGATAAACTAGGGCTTGAGGATGGTGAAGTAATTCAACATTCCATGATTTCTAAATCCATAGAAAGAGCTCAAAAGAAAGTTGAAGAGAATAACTTTGGTATTCGTAAGCGACTATTGGAGTACGATGATGTAATGAATGCACAACGTGAAGTTATATATACCAAACGTCACCATGCGCTTAACGGCGAAAGGTTGGCTCTTGATGTATCTAATATGATTTATGATTTAAGCGAAAGTATTATTGTTGAAAATCATGAGAATCGTGATTTCGAAAACTT
>JAGLDA010000038.1 GCA_023145955.1 Bacteroidales bacterium | reverse complement strand
AGCAAAGTTGCAGATATGGTTGATGAGGTTTTTGATAATGCTTATGGTAATTACCTTTTAAAATCAACACGCATTGCAAAACAAACTCTTCCTATTATTACAGAAGTTTATAAGAACGAAAGCCAATATAATAATATTGCTATTCCTATGACTGATGGCGTTAAGAGCATGGATATTGTTGCAAATCTTAAGCGCTCAGTAGAATCTGAGGGTAGGGAAGTTATACAGGCAATAGAAAAAATTGTAAGCCTTAAAGTGATTGATAATGCATGGAAAGAGCATCTTCGTGAGATGGATGATCTTAAACAATCGGTACAAAACGCATCTTATGAGCAAAAAGACCCATTGCTTATTTATAAATTTGAATCTTTTGAGTTGTTTAAGCAAATGCTTGGTAGAATAAACCGTGAGATTATTTCTTTCTTAATAAAATGCGACCTGCCTGCCAATAAAGAAGTACAGGTAGAATCTGATTTCAAACCAGCAAGTTTTGACTCATCGAAACTACAAACTGGACGTACTGAAATTGGCGGTGGTGCTAATTCAAATACTGGAGGTCATGATGCAAATAAATTTGGTCATAATACTCAGCAAAAGGAGGTTACACAACCTATTGTAAGAGAAAAGAAAGTTGGAAGAAACGACCCCTGCCCTTGTGGTAGTGGCAAAAAATATAAAAAATGTCATGGTAAAAACGAATAGTTAATAGTTATTTATTATGCAATAAAAAAGGTCCTAAGAATAATAATTCTTAGGACCTTTTAATTTTCTAATAATACACTTGGTACTAGCACTTCAAAATCCAATTTTCAATTATTTTAATACCGTCATCAGTAAGTATTGATTCAGGATGAAATTGTACACTTCGCACATTATATTTCCTATGTTTTAATGCCTGAATTTGACCGTTAATATCTACAGCTATAGCTTGCAAATCACTCTCTACTATAGTATTTGGGTCTACAATCCAAGAGTGATATCTTGCCGTTTGAAATTCATTGGGAAGCCCTTGAAATAAAATATCCTTTTGCTCCATTTGATATGTAAGCACTGCAACACCATGCAAAGGGTGCTCAAGATTTATTAGTTTGCAATCAAAACACTCTGCAATAGCTTGGTGGCCTAAACAAACTCCTAATATTTTTTTTGTGGGAGAATATTTCTTCAGCACTTGTGAAGTTATACCAGCATCAGCAGGCAAACCAGGGCCAGGAGATATAATTATGGCATCATATTTATCAACTTCGTCAATAGAAATATCATCATTTCTCTTAACGGTAACGTCATCACAAAACTTTTTTACATAATGGTAAAGATTGTATGTAAAAGAATCGTAATTATCAAGAATTAAAAGCTTCACTGCAGTATATTATTTTATCAATTTTACTAAAAGCACTCCCAAACAACCTTCTCGTCACCACTAATAACTGGCTGACGATTTTCAACATCATCAAGATCTGATCCACAATACTCAATTGGAGATTGCCTATTGAGCACCGCTCCTGTACTTATTTGATAGGTTACCACTTCACAGTTCTTACAATCGCTCATTGGCTCACATGATGTATTTACCAAACTAACAAAGCCTATGCTTAATCCAAATCCTATAAGTCGTAATAGTTTCATAAAAAAATTATTAGGTCGGCGCTACCTATATAATGAAAGAAGGAGGTAACACCTTATTAAATATCTCTAAAAATGCACTTTTGTTTTCCCCTAAAGTTCATATATTCATAAATTACAAAAATACAGTACAAATTTAAGTGATTTTTTTTAGCAATGGTAATTATTTTAGTGAAAAAATCCTAAGTACATGACAAAAAAAATAATTGATTTAATTCTGAATATTTAATTACCATAACACTCTCTAATGCCGGATTTTAAACTATTTTATTTTCATTTTGTCTTGATACTTCGATAAACTCAGTATAAATTCCAAACGAAACAAAAAATACTAACGTTCAATTTGCTACACTCGACAAAAGATAAGAAACTTATCTTCTGCTCTCGCTAACAGCAAATGGACAAGAGCGAAAAAACTCCCTCCCACGAATTTCAAAATAATTTATTTTCTAAAAAAGTAAGTGAATGAATGACCTTAGTTCATTTATGATTTTGGACGTTTCTTTCTATAAATATTTTTTTTGCGAACATAATCCTATGTCATTAATTGCAGACGTAAACGCCTTTATTGAAAATAATATAATTTTGAAACTCCTGCCCTAGCATGCCCCGTTTTCGCTCATTCCCACCCATTTCTGGAGTGTTTTCATAGATTAATTCCAATGGGTCTGACTAAATTTCTTTTATGTATCTGCCTTCCTGTTTTGTAATATGTTATTGAATTTCAAAAAAATGTCACGTACATAGGAAAAAGATCATTCTTATTTCAGGACTAAATACCAAATTAAAACCAAACCTATCTATATAAATTGGTTCTATTTCATTCAATCAATTAATACACATATACCACAAGTAAAACAAATAAGTTGTGTCTTTATATAATGTAGTAATTTTTATTTGCCATTACTACTAAAACATAATACTCAATGCTATTTTTTCATAAATTTGTAAAATGCTAAAAACTAAATCCCAGCTAATAATTAGAAGTATCCTAAATAGCTATTCTCAGATATTCTTTTCTGATGGTAAATTACTTGGCATTACCTTATTACTGGTTTCTTTCTTTAATTTCAATGCAGGTGTTAGTGGCATAATTGCAATACTAGCAAGTCACACATCAGCCTTTTTATTGGGTTTGAATAAAGCAAAAATTATTAATGGTTTATACGGCTTCAATAGCCTTTTGGTTGGTTTAGGATTGGGGCTTTATTATCAATTTAGTTTCGAATTTGTATTATTGATAATTTTTTCGTCGGTTCTAACTCTATTTATTACCGTGGTAATTGAGGCTTTTCTTGCAAAATACACTTTACCTTTCTTAAGCCTTCCATTCCTTTTGGG
This sequence comes from Bacteroidales bacterium, assembly GCA_023145955.1. Lineage (GTDB taxonomy): Bacteria > Bacteroidota > Bacteroidia > Bacteroidales > UBA1556 > UBA6267. The sequence continues at coordinate 4,639 of JAGLDA010000038.1, read as the reverse complement.
GATTTGGATTGTAAGTTTGGCGGCAAGGCATTATACATCACTAGAGATAAGTGAGCTGGGAGTTTATTCATATAATGATTTAGTACTTTTGGGAGGCAATGATTTATTACAAACACACCTTAGTATAAAAAGCATAAACCTACCGGCATCATTACAAATGTATTTAATTTCTTTGGGAGCAATATTTTTTCAATATAATATTTATGCTGGAATAATAATTGCCATAGCTCTAATTATAAACTCACGAATCTCTTTTGTACTAAGTCTGCTAGGATTTTATTCTGCATATTATTATTACCTGATAATTGGTGCTAACCTTGGTGATATGAATTATGGGTATATAGGATTCAACTTTATTCTTACAGCCATAGCCATAGGCGGATATTTCATTATTCCATCATGGTATTCGTTTCTTATTACTGTTTTACTAATACCTATTTTGTCAATTATTGTAAGTGGTACATCCGAAATATTTGGCATTTACCAATTATCAACATACTCGTTAGCCTTCAATATTGCAGTGCTTAGTTTGCTTTTGGTATTAAAATATAGGGTTAGAAACTTCCGAAAACCTGAGCTTGTAAGCATACAGCAATTTTCTCCAGAGAAAAACCTATACTCAAATATTAACTTTTATAGTAGATTTGGCAATAATTCTCCAGTAGCTATTGGCCTACCTTTTTTCGGACAATGGACTATAAACCAGGGGCATAATGGCGGCATTACTCATAAAGATGATTGGCGATATGCATGGGATTTTGTTATAAAGGAAGATGAGAAAGAATTTGAGAATAAAGGGGATTATTTAGCAGATTACTATTGCTATAATAAACCAATAATAGCACCTGCTGCTGGTGAAGTAATCGATATTATTGATGGTATTGCGGATAATGAGATAGGCGATGTAGATGTGGTTAATAACTGGGGGAATAGCATTATTATAAAACATGGCGAACAGATTTTCAGTCAAATAAGTCATATAAAACCTGGTAGTTTTCAAGTACATAAAGGGCAATGGCTTCGCAAAGGAGAGCTTATTGCACTCGTGGGAAATTCTGGCAGATCACCATTTCCTCATATACATTTCCAAATGCAAGAAACAGCATTTGTAGGTTCTAAAACCATGAAGTATTCTCTTGGTCCATATATTGAAAATGCTGCTAAAAAGTTTAATTTCAATAGTGCAGGCATTCCAAAACTTGACAGTATGGTTGAGAATATTAAAAAGGATGATACTCTAAAAAAAGCTTTCAAATTTATTCCTGGACAAAAGATTCAATGGGAGAGTACTGAGGATTCAAATACCAAATTTACAGAAGAACAACTAAAATGGACAGTAGAAGTTGATTTCAATAATCAAACTTATATCCATAGCCCATCTACCAATAGTTATGCGTTTTTCACAACTACAGATAATGAGCTTTTCTTTTCATCATATAAAGGGTCTAAATCGGATCCATTATATTTCTTCTACTTAACAAGTTTTAGGGTTATTTTTGGCTATTATAAAGGTCTTGAAATTAATGATACTTTACCAATTTCTGAAATTAGTTTTATTAGAATACTTCAAGATTTTGTAGCTCCTTTTGTGGTTTTTATAAAGCCAAAATATAATATGAAATATGTTAATAACAAGCAATATATAAACGAATCAGAAGTTGTTGTTAAGTCAAACTTCAGTAGAACTATCTTTGGGAAAAATAGTAATAATATTCCTGCTACATTTAGGATTGTATCAAATAAACATATTGAATGGACAATAGATATTAATGGGAAAACACATATATTTACAAGAAAATTATAATGATGAATAAACTAATAAAATCATTGCTATTTTTACTTTTCACTTCTTCTATAGCTATTCCTGCATTTAGTCAGGAAGATTATAAGGAGTTAAATGCCAAAAGTTTAAAATGCTATAATAATGCTGAATGGGATTCTGTAATTTATTATGGAAAAATTGCCGAAAAAAATGACATTGACTATTACTACTTATCATATCGATTAGCTGTTGCCAACTTTTATACCACTAACTATTTTACCGCTACTCATTACTTTGATAAGGCCATTAAGCAAAATGAATCAGCAATGTCTGATTTAGTATTTATAGATTTATATTATCGTGCTTTACTTTATACCAAACAGTACTGCCTTGTGGATGATATTTTTACAAATACCGATTCCATAGATCAGGTGCTAAATATAAAACATAGAGGGAGTTTTTTCGTAACATATAATAATGGTAATATTCCTAAACCTATAGATGTAGAGAAGTTGCGGATGGATGAAGGCGGAACCTATATGCAGGCAAATTACCAGCAAACAATTAATACAATTAGCTTAGGTGGCCATTTTAATGCTTCTGGCATAATAGAGCTAGATTATAGTTATTCATATTCGAGTATAGGAATGGTGGCAGCATCAGAAAACACTTACTTCTTTAATCTTAAAAATTATAATTTATACCAACATGTGGTAAATATAAAACCTCGATTTCATTTCACCCCAAAATCTAGTCTTGATTTTGCTTTTGGATTTCACAAAGTAAATGGTCAGCCTTATGGCATTCTAGATTCTACACTTGAGATGGGCAACTATAACTATAATAGCACTAACCTAATGCTAGGTTTTAATTATAATTATAGATATAAAAATATTGTTATGGGTGCTAATGCAGTATATTCAAATTTTTTAGATACTAAAAATCTACAATTTGGCACACATCTAACATGGTTTCCAAAGGGAAATATGAATTTATACAGCATAACAGAATTATCTGTTTTTAAAGACAGAGAGAATAGAGCTAGGCCAATAATTTATCAAAAAATTGGCGGCAGAATTCTTTCTAAAATATGGCTAGAGGGCTATGTTTTTCTAGGAAATGTACAAAATTTTACTCAAATAAATAACAACTATTCTTTTGAAATATCTTATAAAACAAGAGCAATTCTTGGTGGTAAGTTTATTTATGTGCATAATAATAAACTAAATTTATATTTTGGCCCACAACTTTATATTAGTACAACGCCCAAATATCAGGACGCAATTTCTGAGAATAAAAATGGAAATAATAATAACTCTAACAATAGCGATAATACAATAATTAATTATTCACAATTTAATATAGCAGGAGGAATTCAATGGAAATTTTAAAATTAAGCATCATATCTCTTCTTATTTTAATAGGTATAAACTCATACTCTCAAAATCTAGAGCAGTCGTTTTCCAGTAGTTATTCCTTGGAATCGCAAGAGAAGTACACTGAAGCAATAGCTGAGTTAATAAAGGTTTACGATAAAGACTCATACGCAATAAATTTACGACTTGGCTGGCTATCATATCTATCGGAACAGCATCCACAAGGCATTGAGTACTATAGTATTTGCACAAAATTAAAGCCATTAAGTATCGAGGCATTATTGGGAAAAACCTATTCTGAATCGGCAATGGGAAACTGGCAAAATGTAAGCGATATATATATAGCTATTCTTAATATTGCACCAAATAATTATACAGCAAACTTAAAGCTTGCACAGATATATTTAAGCTCCAAAAAACACTCACAAGCAGAGTCTATTTTTAAACTTATTCTCAATCAATATCCATTTAATTTCGATGTGGTAATTGGCGCTGCTTGGAATAATTATTATCTTGGTAAATACCGAGAAGCTAAAGTATTGTTTAATAAAGCTCTATTGCTATACCCCGGTAACAAATCAGCAACAGAAGGACTAAATAAAATTAAATAAATGAAAAATATTATACTTTTTACGACAATCCTAATTATAGGAATTAGTTTTTCTTGCAAAAAACAAGAAGACCTAAGTATAGATAAGATAGAAAATGGAGAAATATCTTTCTCACCAATGGAAGTTGGAAATTATTGGATTTATGAAGTTGGTGAATATGATAAAGATGGCAAATATAATTATCTTGACATTGATAGCATTTATATATCTACCACTAAGGATATTAATGGAAATACGTATTTTGAGTATCTATCAAGCTATAATTCAAGTTATAAAGAATACTTACGCGATTCTGCAGGATATTTAATAAATGAAACTGGGGAGAAATTCTTTTATCACAAAAACCACAATGATACTATTGAGAACGAAATAATAGAAGTTGCTGGAGTAATAATCAGTCAAAATTACAGAGTAATATATATACACGACACAGAAATAACATGCTTGGCTGGTAGTTTTCCCGCCATAGAAGCAAGATCCACTATTTATCTGCCACTGCTTGATATTAAGTTGGTTAGTTACTATTTTTATTCTGCAAATATTGGTGTGATAATTCGTGTTGATACACCAGACTTATTGGGAGCTACCAAAGTTTTTAACCTTATGCGTTGGGGCAAAGAGTAGTAATTCTCTAAATATTAAGAACTCTGTTTAAATTTGCTTCGAAATAATAACTATAAATATGCATCTTTTTTATATTGATAACCCTGAACTAATAAACAAATCAACGGGCAACATAGTGTTGCCACAAGAAGAGGCTAAGCATGCTTATAAAGTTTTAAGACTAAATATAGGCGATGCTGTACAGGCTACCGACGGGCTAGGCAATTGGTACGAATGCACCATATTTGAAATCCAAAAGCGCCAGTGCATACTAAGAATTGATAGTC
>JAGLDA010000037.1 GCA_023145955.1 Bacteroidales bacterium | reverse complement strand
GAAAAAGCTACCGAAATGGGAATTGATGAAATCACTCCTATTATTACTAATCATTCTGAGCGAAAAATATTGAAGCATGATCGCAGTAATACAATTATAACTGCCGCCGTTAAACAATCGCTGAAAGCATATCATCCAATACTTAATGAGGCTATAAGTTTTACAGATTTTTTAAAAGAAATAAAGGACGAGGAGCTTTATATTGCACATTTAGTAAATGAAAAGCAACAAGATTTAAAGCATCTTTATAAAAAAAGTAAAAACGTGTGCATACTAATTGGACCTGAGGGCGATTTTTCAAAAAAAGAAGTGGCACAGGCACAAGAAAAAGGATTTATAGCAGTGCGCATGGGAATTGAACGATTGCGAACAGAAACTGCTGCCATGGTTGCTTGCAATACTATTCATTTTATAAACGACTAATCTTCTCAAAATGCGCATAATAAAAGTAGCCATATCATTTATTATTATTATAATTCTATCATCAAGTAGTGTTTCTAATTTACAAATTGCACTTTTGAAATATAATGGAGGTGGCGATTGGTATGCAAACCCAACATCGCTGCCAAATCTAGTAAAATTCTGTAATAAAAATATTGGCACTACAATTAATCCCGAAATAGCAACAATAGACGTTGGTAGCAAGCAAATCTTAAATTATCCCCTACTTCACCTTACTGGGCATGGCAATATAATTTTCACTCCACAGGAGGCAGAGAATCTTCGTAAATACTTAATTAGCGGTGGTTTTTTGCATATTTCTGATAATTATGGACTAGATAAATTCATCAGGCCACAAATGAAGAAGGTATTCCCTGAGCTGGAATTTATTGAGCTGCCTTTTTCTCATAAAATTTACCACCAAAAGTATAATTTTAATAATGGTTTACCAAAAATTCATGAACATGAAGATAGCACCCCAAAAGGTTTAGGGCTTATATACCAAGGTCGACTAGTATGTTTTTACGATTTTGAATGCGACCTGGGAGATGGCTGGGAAGATGCCGATGTACATAACGACTCCAAAGAGAAACGTACTCAGGCCTTACAGATGGGGGCAAATATTGTATCTTATATATTCCTAAACTAGGCTTTCTACCACTTAAGGCTCTACAGGATTTATAGTCCCTTAGTGAACGCGCTTATAATATGTATTATCACCCTTTCAGGGTTTTAGGAAAAGTTAGATATTCTATAAGTATAATACTTTCATCCCTTAGGGATTTCGTGCTATCCTATATTCAATTAGTAAATGCAACTTTTAGGATGCCATTTAGAGGTGTATGCATGTACATGAAGTTATTCTGAAATTTTTTTTACCCGTTTTGATTCCAAATTCGTATAATAAATTATTCAGGAATATCTACACTTAAAAGAACCATTATTTCTAATAAAGTTAACTCAAATTCAAACAATTTCATTCCAATCTAATTAGTTTTGTAAATACCTATCAATACTATCAAGAGTCTTTAACCTAGCAATAATTGTGTTATCGTCTCCTAGCACATAAACCAATGAAAATTCAGATTTAGGATTAATTAGCTCTTCGGTATTTATATCAGCAATAAGATTTGTCCAATTCAATCGCTCCATTCTACAATAATTTCGCCATGATAACTTATCTTTTTCAAAAGAAATGGCCACAATCTCCACTTCTTCTTTGGAATAGCTCTCATTAATATTGCGCAAAATTTTATTGAACTCATAAAAGCTCTTTGTATTAGCCTTCCATAGATATACCAATCTTATTTTAGAACTACTTTTGTCTATAGTATATGGCTTATTGTCTATATTATTTAATGTAATATGTGGAAATTTATTATTTTCATCTAAACTTTCATATCTTTTTTCGGCTAACTGTAATTTTTCATAATATTGATTAACCCTAGTATTTAATGAAATAGTATGTGAATTTTCAGGATATCTTATAATTAGAGAATCCGACAACTCCTTAAAAGTAATATAATCATATTCAAAATCAAGGATGGGAGCATTTCCAAATTTGCTATATATACCCAAAATAGATGCAAGGCTATTTGTGTTTTTCAACACCATGTTCTTAAGATCATCATACGTACTTACATAATTATTCTTTAATAAAGAATCTGTTATAACTCTTATATTTTCAGCATTATCAGTATTTTCATACTCTCTATAATTGCTATATATACTATCATGAAAATTCATGTGAAATTGAACTAAATTATTATATTCCCACACCAATTTGGAATCTACAGAGCCCGAAACAGTATAATTATTTGCAGCAGGAATCCCATTTACATTCACTTTCACCATATCTCCTTTTGACAATACAAGACGTATTATATCATTGGGAGCAAATTGCAGAATATAAAAATCTGGTGATTGAGAAACTGGAATATCAAATTCTACATTTTCCATACCTTCGACAAGTATAGAATCTATTACAGTGTTTTGCACTGAGCCTATATTAATAATATATATTTTGGACGAAATATTAATCGCTTGGAATCTAAGTTGCACTTTAGCCGTATTTATATCTTTAGTTTCATTATTGCATGAAAACAGTCCTAATATTAAAATCAGCAATATAGTTGATGTAATTCTTCTCATTGTATAATACATATTTATGTGTTTGATAGTTCTAAATTTGCAGCAGCAAGCTCATTAAGTATCTGATGTACTTTCTCAATACTATCAGAAGTAACAAGGCGCATGCGATAAGGCTTTATATTTCTGTACCCTTTGAAATAATTAGAATAATGCTTTCGCATCTCACGAATAGATAGCTGCTCTCCCTTCCATTTAATAGACAGCTCTAAATGAGCTTTACAAACCTCTATTCTTTCTTGCATACCTGGAGTTGGAAGTTCCTTTCCTGTTTCAATAAGGTGCTTTATTTGTCTGAATATCCACGGATTACCAACTGAAGCACGACCAACCATAAGCCCTTCAACGCCATATTTATTCATAAAATCTACTGCCACCTGAGCAGAGCTTATATCACCATTTCCTATGATAGGAATATGTAAACGAGGATTATTCTTCGCCTCACCTATTAGAGTCCAATCAGCTTCACCCTTATACATTTGTTGGCGTGTTCGCCCATGAATGGTAAGCGCTTCTATGCCTACATCTTGTAGTTGCTCGGCAAGTTCCACAATGGGCTTACTACTTTCATCCCACCCAAGGCGAGTTTTTACCGTTACAGGAATATCCACAGCTTTAACCACAGCTTCGGTAATTCTAAGCATTTGAGGAATGTCTTTCAAAAGAGCAGCGCCAGCACCTTTGCCAACAACTTTCTTTACTGGGCAACCAAAATTTATATCTATAATATCAGGATTAGCAGCAGCAGAAACTTTAGCCGCTTCAACCATACTATCCACAGCATGTCCAAAAATCTGTATTCCCACAGGGCGCTCACTTTCTTCAAACTTAAGCTTACGAAGACTTTTTTCTGCATCACGAATTAACCCTTCGCTACTAATGAACTCCGTATACATCATATCCACACCAAAAGGTTTACAAACAGCACGAAATGATGGATCAGTAACATCCTCCATTGGTGCCAAAAAAAGTGGCATTTTCCCTAAATCAATATCTCGTATTTTCAATGTATTTGGCTTTATCGATTCCTTTAAATTTGCGGAAACATATTATTAATTGTTGATTGCAAAAATAATCATTTTATGATAGAGAATATAAGACAACATACCTATATGCAATTAGTAATTGTAGGCATTGTTTTAATGGTTGGATCCTTAGCTTTTACAGGATTAGCATTTGGTATTTCATCCGTTGTTTGGAGTTTTAACGAAACTCAGGAAGCCATGAACGGAATTATTTCAAGTGATAATCAGGTAAATATTCTCAAGTTGATTCAATTTGCTAGTCAGCTAGCAATGTTTATCATTCCTTCATTAGTACTGTGGAAAATAATGGTAGAAACTAATCCTAACTATCTAGGATTGCGCATAATACCAAGCTCATATCAATTACTTCTAGTAGTTGGCTTATTTATAGTTTCCATTCCATTTTTACAATATACTATTCTTCTTAATGAATCCATGTCATTAGGCGAAAGTCTTAGAGGTATTGAAGAGTGGATGCGAGAGCAGCAAGATAAAAATGATTTTATTACTGAGAAATTTATGAAAAGTACTAGCATAACTTCTTTAGTTGCAAACCTAGTAATAATGGCAATAATGCCTGCCATTGGCGAAGAATTGTTTTTTAGAGGGGTGCTAATGAGCTGGTTCAAAAAAGCAACTTCAAATATCCATATAAATATTCTTATTACATCAATAATATTTAGCGCAATACATTTTCAGTTTTATGGCTTTATTCCTAGGTTCTTGTTAGGAGTAGCACTCGGTTATACATATTATTGGACGAAAAGCCTTTGGGCACCCATTCTGCTACACTTTACTAATAACGCAATTACTGTACTTATATATTTTTATGTAAATAG
>JAGLDA010000036.1 GCA_023145955.1 Bacteroidales bacterium | reverse complement strand
GTTCCTTCTTATTATAATTATAGTATTCTTGATATTGACTATCACTATAAGAATAATCGTATTTTAAACCCTTATGGTTTTGATTTTAATTTACAAGCAGGTGCTTCTGTTACAAAGGCTAGTTTAAGTATAAACTACGCCTTCAGCTATAACGATAGGAAGAAAAATGCTTTAGAAATGCGATTATTTGTTGGAAATATTTTTTCTTCTAATAACTCCTCTACAGACTTTACATATAAAATGAGCTCTTTTGATGGCGGCGACGATTACCTTTATGATTATACATATATGGATAGGTCTGGATATAGTGGTTTTTACTCACATCAAATAACTCCTGCTGATGGGTCTTTCTACCTACAATCGCCAATTGGGCGTTCGTGGGGTTTTATTAGTGCGTTAAATATTAGAGCGGGCTTACCTTTTACCAAATTCATTAAGGTATATGGTAATTTAGGCTATAGCAGCAGTGCCAAAAGCCTATCTGTTCCCTACGATAAATCCGTCTTGGGAGAAGCTGGCGTTTTACTTACATTTTTTAATCGTAACTTTGAGGTGTATTTCCCACTATTGTGGACATCACAATTTCAGGGCGTAATGGATTTAAGACCAGACTATAAGTACAGCGACAATATTCGATTTACTATTCGTTTTGACTTAATGAATCCTTTTAAACTTAAAAAAGAATTTAATTTATAACTATTTTGGCAGAGAATATACCTAGTAAAAAGAAGAGTTATTTCATTTCTGATGTACACCTTGGTGTGCCTGATTATGATAGCAGCCTAATTCGTGAAAAGAAGATGGTAAGCTGGCTTTGCAGTATTGAGCAGGATGCAGAAAACCTTTTCATACTTGGCGACATATTCGATATGTGGTTTGACTATAAGCAGGTGGCACCCCGTGGCTATGTGCGCTTACTAGGGCAGCTTGCCAAAATGAGTGATAATGGCATCGCTATTCATTATTTTATTGGTAACCACGATATGTGGGTTTTCGATTATTTTGAGAAAGAAATTGGTCTAACAGTCTATCGTGAACCTAAGGCTTTTGTTTTGAATGATAAGAAATTCCTTTTGGGTCATGGCGATGGCTTGGGCCCTGGTGATCCTAAATACAAATTTCTTAAATATATCTTTTCTAGCAATATAAACCAATGGCTTTTTGCACGTTTGCATCCTAATTTTGCATTAGGAATAGCACAGTACTTTTCACGTAAAAGCCGTATTTCCAATGGCAACTTCGAAGAGCATTATCAGGGAGATGATAAGGAGATGCTCTATCAGTACTGTAAAAATACTCTTAAGAAAGAGCATTACGATTTCTTTGTTTTTGGCCATAGACATATTGCTATGGACAAAGACTTAGGAAATAACTCAAGATATATAAACCTAGGAGAATGGGTAAAATTTCCTCATGTTGGGGTTTTTGATGGTGAGGAGTTTCAGCTTCTGGAGATTTGAGATTCTAAAATCTTTAATAACAAATTCTATTATTGAACTCCTTCAGAGTTCCCTTTTTTTCTTGCTTTAGCACCATAAGCTTAGCTTATGGTTATTGTGGTTCATCACCTTCAGTGATGTTATGCTAGGGTGATAGCCATAAACCCAAAAACCTCCACAGTATAAATTCTGTGGAGGTTTTTCTTTATGTATTAAGCTTTTATAATCTTGCAGAACTAGGCACTTCGCCAGTTAGCGTATTAAGAAAAACCTCAATAAGTTTAACTTGCTCTATTGTTAGGTCTTTATTGTTTTGGGTTTTAGCCATTATAGTAATTGAACTTTCTAAACTAGAAACAGAACCATCATGAAAATATGGGCCAGTTTTTTCTATATTTCTTAATGAAGGCACTTTAAAAACAAATAGATCAGATTCTGCTCTTGTAAGAGCATATTTTCCACTATCGATAGTCGTGCTATTTGTATGATCCCAATAGTCTGAGAATAGTCCAAATTTCATCAACATATTTCCTCCCAAAAGAGCTCCAGCATGACACTGAGTACATCCTGCATCAATAAATTCTTTCATACCTTTTTGAGCATCAATACTTAAAGCGTCAATATCGCCAGCAACATATTTATCAAAATTTGATGGTGTGAGTAATGTTCGCTCATACGCCCCTATTGCAAAGGTTAAGTTTTTATATGTAAAAAGTTCTTTCTCATTAGGATAAGCAGCTGCAAACAGCTCCTGATATTCAGGAATTTTTTTCAATCTTTCCAATAAAAAAGCTTCATTAGGAATACCCATTTCTACAGGATTAAGAATAGGGCCACCAGCTTGTTGTTCAACATCGGCATTGCTTCCATCCCAAAATTGTGAGATATGCAAAGCCGCATTAAATGTTGTTGGAGAATTTCTTGCGCCAAAGCCTCCATTATCACCCATGGAAGTAGGTTGATTATCTACACCATAAGTGTCAATATTATGGCATGTATTACAACTTTGAGTTTGGTCTTTTGATAATCTATTATCAAAATACAGAACTTTTCCCAGTAGAATTTTATCCTCTGTAAGTTCATTTTCTGGATTTACAGCCGTTGTAGGTAGCACTGCAAAATACTGTTTTGCTAGCTTCTGTATTTGCTGAGCATCAATACTTGCATCAGCTTTAACTTCAGCATCTTTATTAGTAGTTTCACTGGCATTATTACAAGAAATAATTGCCATTGAAATGATTACTAATGAAACTATTAGGTTAATTTTTATCATGATTTTGTGGTTTAAAGGTTGATTCTTGCAAATATACAATATATATCACACAATTGCGCATCCAATATTAGTGAATTATTGGTTTTGTAAATTTATGAAATGGTGGTTAGAAAACCTAATGGATTTTACTAAAATAGTAATGATAGAAAATAACCATAGCCAAAGAATCTTAAAACACGTGCACTACCAAGCATGGCAACCTTTTTGAAAGGATAATGCAGCATACCGGTGACCATAGTAATGGTAGAAAATGGTAAAGGGAATAAAGCTGAGAAGACAATTATTATCCCACCATATTTATGAAAAGTTGCAAAATGAGAAGAAAATTTATTTATTAGCCACCTATTAAATTTAGGTATCTTAGATATTCTATAACCAATAAAATAAGCCAACATACCACCTAAATACGATAGAGTAGCTAATAGTGCAGTAAGAATCATGGGGTGATTACTGGAATTTGCCCAAACAATAAAAAAATCTGGTGGAATTAGACCCAATAGTGTTTCTGATACAAAGAATAAACTTACAACAAGTTTCCAATCCCATTTTAACAAAAATATTTTAAGATTTTCATTAAAATCGCTAATATAAGTTTGTGCCAGATATAATGCTGCCCCAAAAATTAACACAATAATAATCAATCGCACTATACTCTTTCCAGCAAGAGAGTATATGCCATTATTTACCAGATATGCATGAAAGTATCGAAGCCTTTTATTCATTGTTTATTTGTATGTGTGTGTTCGTGTGCAAAAATAATACGATTAGTTTACAAAATAGAAAAAAAACATGAATTTTTTCTATTTATTGGTAGCTGTTTGCATATTTTAACATTAATTATCTTTATTTATTTTACCCTAAATACGCATTCGAATACTTAAATTACCTATATTTGTGCATCAAACAGACTCAATCTATAAACAAATCTTCCAAACTATGTCAAAAGTACTAGTATTAGGCGCAGGAATTTCTGGTCATACCGCTGCACTTTATCTGAAAAAAATTCTAGGGAAACAACATGAAGTTATTGTTGTAAGTCCAAATAGTAATTACCAATGGGTACCATCCAATATATGGGTAGGCGTTGGATTAATGGAGCCAAATGAGGTAAAATTTAAACTTGCTCCTGTATATAAGAAAAAGAAAATAGTTTATAAGCAAGCCTTGGCTGTATCTATACATCCTGAGGGAAGTTCTGAATCTGAAAAGCCTTTTGTAAATATTAAATATGTGGAAGAAGGCCGACAAGGAGAAGAAGAGAAAGTAGAGTTTGATTTTTTGGTAAATGGAACAGGTCCGGCATTAAATTTTGCTGGCACTCCAGGTTTAGGGCCAGATTTATTCACTAATTCAGTATGTACTTACGATCATGCTGCACATTCGTGGAAAAATCTTGAAGCTTCGCTTAAGAAAATGGAAAATGGAGAACATCAAACTTTCCTTATAGGCACCGGTCATCCAATGGCTACCTGTCAAGGAGCGGCTTTTGAATATGCCTTAAATATTGCTTTTGAAGTAGACAAAAGAAACCTATCGCATTTAGCTGATATTATATGGATTACCAATGAATATGAGCTTGGTGACTTTGGTATGGGTGGTGCTTATGTAAAAAGAGGTGGTTATATAACACCTACGAGTGTATTCACAGAATCTGTTCTTGCAGAATATGGAATCCGCTGGATAAAGCAAGCAGGAGTAAATAAGGTTGAAGAGGGAAAAGCTTTTTATGAATTACTAGATGGAACATACCATGAGCAAAATTTTGATTTTGCAATGCTTATTCCTGGTTTTACAGGCTCTAGAATGAAAGCTTTTGATAAAACTGATAATGAAATTACCGACAAAATATTTGTGCCAAACGGAATGATGCGCGTTGATGCTGATTATACTCCAAAGGCATACGAAGATTGGAAGCCTAGTGATTGGCCTGAGGTATATCAAAGTCCAGCATATGACTTTATGTACGCATCAGGAATTGCTTTTGCACCTCCTCACGGAATGTCGAAACCAATGAAAAGTCCTAATGGAACTTCAATAACGCCTACACCACCACGTACTGGAATGCCTTCGGGAGTAATTGGTAAGGTTGTGGCTCAAAATATTGCTTACAGAATTAAAACTGGCAAGAAAGATCACCCACATAAAGCTTCCATGACCAAACAAGCTGCTGCTTGTATTGTGAGTGCTGGCTATGGTTTCACAAAAGGTCAAGCTGCTACAATGACGGTATCGCCTATTGTGCCTGACTGGGATAAATATCCAGAATATGGTCGTGATATAAATGCTACCGTGGGAGTTATTGGTCTTGCTGGCCACTGGATGAAACTATTTATGCATTATATGTTCTTATATAAAGCTAAAGGTAAACTAGGCTGGTCATTAATCCCAGAATAATATTACTATAAAAATCAAACTTATTTTTATTACGAACAATATTAAAACTCAATAATAATGGCAGAAATACAAGAAAGATTAAAGAATAAAGCATATTCAGAATATTCGTATGCTACACGACCAACAAAATTTACATTATTTATTCGTAGATGTTTATTATTTCAAATTTTTATGTTTTTTAAACTAAACCTAAAAATAATGATGATGGTAGTAAAGGGGCATAGTTAGGTTTTTATACTAACAGTAGGTCATAAAATTAAGGCAGCTAAATGAAAATTATTTATTCATTTAGCTGCTTTCTTATTTTCAGTACTTCAAGGCCAATATATTTAATTAATTATAATTTTTCCAGAGCTTACATTTCCGTTCATTACTATTTTCATAATATATACCCCTTTAGATATATTATCTACATTAATAGTTTTATTAAAAACTCCATTAATAAAAAACCTTTCTTGGTATATGGTTTTTCCTGAAAGGTCTGTAAGTTCAAGTTTTAAGTCACCATTAACATCTTCAATATCTACATTGAAACTACCCTTATTTGGGTTTGGGTAAATTCTTATTTCATTATTTTCAAGATAACTATCTATAGACGTATCATCAACCAAAGTAAGAATAATTGTATCAGAAGAGGAGCACCCCTCTTTTGTAACCTGCACCCAAATTTCATTATCTCCTAACAATAAATCTGAAGCCCCAAATCCTCTTAATTGAGTTGTATCGCCTGTACTCCATAACCATGATGCTTGGGGATTTCCAGCATTTAGTACTAAAAAGCTAGTAAGCATTTTTACTATTGTATCTGCTCCTAAATCAACCATTGGGTACGGAATCATATTAACGTTTAAAGTATCGTATTGTGGACTATTTCCTGTTAATTCTATAGTAACAATACCTCCTGTATCAACAATGATACTAGATGATGATGTGTTTAAAGTATCTCCATTAAATGTCCATAAATATGAATAGTAATTGCCGATATTTGATGATATAATAGATGAATCACCTTCGCAAAAACTTATATCCAAGCCCAAAAACACCATTTGATGATCATACTCATCAGCGCCAATATCAGGAGAAGAATAGTTTCTAACATCACCATCAATATCAAATTGTACACCTGCATTTACTCCCAAATTATCCATTGCATTACTATTTGCATGCATATCAATATTAGAATAGAATTCAGGTTCTATGGAAACAGTATTTGGAGCAGAAGAGGCAGTTTTCCAATCCAACAAGCTATATGATGTACTACCATTTATAACATATACACCTGAATTTGATATTAAATTATTATTATCATTATGCAAGTTTGATGGATAATGCCATCCAATATTTATAACAGGACCATCTATTTCATTAATAAATATATTATTCTTTAAAATCATACTATTACCCACACCATCATATAGGCTAAGGGCAGATCCTGTATTATAAACCGAACCACCAATTCTTACAGTATTATTAATAAATTTTGAATTTAATATATCATTTCCATAAACTCCAATTACATCTTCACTATAATTTGCTTGATACTGATG
Organism: Bacteroidales bacterium; assembly: GCA_023145955.1. Lineage (GTDB taxonomy): Bacteria > Bacteroidota > Bacteroidia > Bacteroidales > UBA1556 > UBA6267. The sequence continues at coordinate 10,980 of JAGLDA010000036.1, read as the reverse complement.
TACATCAACAAAATTATTATAAACCTCTAAATATCCAGCACTACTCTTATAATAGTCAAAAATATAAATCCCATATCTGCCATTTACATTTATCTTATTCCTTTTAACACTAATGGCATTCCCTGTTTGTTCAAGCGTAATGCCCTTATAGTTGCCGCTATACAATAAGTTATTAGAAATGCTATTACCTATAACTGCTAATGATTTTTGTCCTTTAAAATATATAGCACCACTAATTTGGTTAATAAAACTGTTTTCTACAACTTTATTGCCTATATCATAAATATAATCACTATAGTTACTATATAAAAACACACCGTATTCACCACCAATAAAGGTATTATTCTTTATTAATAAAGAATCAGAATTTTTGGTTTGGTAATAATCTAAGCAACAGTTATCTATCATATACGATTTTATTCCTATAAAATTTGCTGGAGTATCAGTTCCTGAATCAAAAACACAATTAGTTATTTTAATATTACTAGTATTTCTTTCAATATATACACCATGTACTAGCCATGGATTATCATCTCTACTAATTCTAAGACTATCAATATTATAAAAGTGAGCATTCTCAAATTTTATAACACTGCTAAGGTAGTCAGAAATAGCTGTATTTATTAGTGTGGTATTATCACTTCCTTTTCCTTTAATTGTAATAGTATTATTTAATGAACTCCCAACAACTTTACCAAAAGATATTTGTTCATTATATAATCCAGAATCTAAATAAATAACTACAGCAGCAGAAATGCCACAGCTAGATAATGCCAAATTTAACTGTGCAAATGAAGCAAAGTCACTATTGGTATAACTACCTAAAGTATATGCCCCCGCCAATGGCAGACCAGAATATACTTCATAAAAAATAGTGTCGTTACTATGGTTTTGATCAAGAGGTAAATCTATTATCGCTTTGCATTGATATATTGTATTACTAGCCATATTTGCTAGCACACTAAAAGTAAACAGAACAGAATCGTGTGATAATATTGGCCCCAAAATAGTATCTAAAATATATGTAGCCCCATTGTCTATCGAATATTTAACTGGTATATTTGACTGAGTCTGAGTTCCATAATTTGCTACTAAAATACTAATTGGAATACTTCCTGAAGGATTAATACCTGTAGTTGGATTATTCCATTCTAATAATTCCATCTCGTGAATAAAAGGATCGTACTCATCAGCTCCCATATCAGAATATAGAGCACTATTTCTTAGGTCACCATCAATATCATCTACAATATCATATATAAACAACCCAGAATCATTTGCAAGCGCACTTCTCGAGTGTAAATCTATTTCTGAAAAAAACAACGGATTTGTAGAAATAGAGTTTTGAGCAAAGCCATAATTATTTGTTTTCCAAGAAGCAATATTAGAGTGATCTGCTAGGTTGCTCTGAGTACCATACCACACATATTTGTTAGTATTTGTATATAAATTATTATAATTAATTTCCGTAAAAAAGTTTGGTGATGACCCATCATATAATATCCGAATAGCATATCCTTCTCCTAAATTTACGAATGTATTATTAACCATTTTATTATTATTCATTCCTATTGAAGAATTATTTGAATAGCTTCCTGCATAAAAACATCTACTTAGTTCACCACAACTGCCTCCTAAAAGTACAGAATTATTATAGAAATGCACATATTCTCCATTAGTCATATATATACCATAGGCCATACTTAAAGCCTTTGTAACAGAAATCATATTATTTAAAACAATAAATGAGTCCAGCACATTCCCCGCACAGTCTATAATATCGAGGCCCGTGCCCATTTTTGAATTATTAATAAGTATATTTTTAAGTATCTTTCCTCCAGTATTATTTTCCACACCTATGCAAGCATCACTTTGTAAACTCGAGGTTTCAATATAGTTATTCTCATATAAAACACTATCCTGATATTTTGTCCTAATACCATTGCTTTTAAAACCAATTATTCTATTATTAATTATTTTTAGGTTCGTCGTTGTACCATGATAATAATAAGTACTACCTATAATATTAATGCCATTTTTACCACCACTAATTATATTATTACTTAATTCTAAATAATTGCAATCACTAGCATATATATTATTAATAGTACCTACAGAATAATTCTGACTTGTAATAAAACTATTTTTAATTGCAACGTTATCAGAGTTTTTAATTGACAATACCGAATGGTTCACATTAGAGTACTCTCCAATAATTGATATACTATCAATAGTAATATTATCATTATCCTTCAATAAGAACACACTCTCATTTGCATTTAATAAAGAAGCCGTAATTATGGTATTTTCACCTTTTCCTCTAATTATTATTGTATTGCTAGCACTAAGACCATTTATAGGAGTACTAAGTTCTATTTTTCCTATAAAAATTCCTGTATCTAATTCAAATACCACTGAACTACTCATTCCAAAATGCTTTAATGTATTGGTGGCACTCACTAACGACTTAAAATCATTTTGCGGATTCGAACCAATAGAATATGCACCACTCATTGTACCGCCTACCCACAATAAATCATAAAATAGGCTATCATCCAAACTTATAGTATCTCCCTGATTTTGAACAATAAGCGTGCAGTTATACTGCCCCATTTTTGTTAAATCAGCAGGTGTACTGAAGGTGTGCGTAAATGTATCAGAAGGCGCTATTGAGTTATATATTGTATCCAAAATATAAGAAATACCATTATCTATAGAATACTTAATAGCAATAGTATCTTGGCTTACCACTCCCTTATTCTTAACGCGTACTTTAATAGTACTATTTGGGGTTGGAGCTATATCTCCTTGTGGTAAAATCCATGCATCCGCAGCAATATTATTTGGCACAATAGGGATTATTGTTAACTGCATATTAGGTATTTTATTATAATAATACCCCGATGACGTCGGGAACCAAGCCCAGTTATTATCCAATTTACACCTATTTGGAGAAGATAAACTTGTTGTTTTAAATTTTAAATTAGAGAAGTCGGCAGTACTACCACCTCCGTGATTTTCGTATAATACCAATAAATGTCCACCATTATAAGTATAATCCTGATCAAGAGATATGGTTTTCCAACCTAGAGTATTCCACTGTATGCTTCCATCAAATACTAAAATAGCTCCTGCTGTTGATGGATTTATATAGCCTGTACTTGAAAAATAAGAATAAGGAACTTCTTTAATATAGATCTTTTGCTGAACCATTGCTGCTGACGAATTAGATTGTACAACTCCAATATCAAAGGCTATTTTTGTAATATTGCCCGTAGCTCCTATATCCCACGAAGGATAAATTATAGCAGTCCATCCATAATTAGAGTTTCCCTGTGCAGGAATATTTTCTAAGTTACTACCCGTTCCTATGGTTATTATTTGTTGAGATTTTAATTCAGAGAAACTTATTAGTATTACAATTACCAATAAAAACTTTAGTTGTTTTAATAAATGAGCAGATAGCATATTTAATTTGTAGTTAACTTGAATTTATTTTAGATATTACAAATATAGACTTATTTATTAAGTAAAAAAGTAGGGATTATAGTAAATACTATAATTCCTACTTGTATTTATTGAAAATGGATTTGCTACAAAAATGTATACCTCATGCCTGCATAAACCTTTAGTCCAAAAAGTGGTGCCCATACTAGGCTGGCATCAAATTCAGGACCATAAGGATCACTAGCGCCAATTATAGGATCTGCTTGTTTATAATTACCAAGGTTTTCACCACCGAGATAAAACTCCCAATTATTACGTACTTTCTTAGATATTTGAGCATTCATAATAGCAAAGGCAGGAGTTGAAGTATTACGCTGGTTTACTTTAGAATTAGATGCTACACTAGGGATCCGTTTTTCGCCCTGTATATTTATAGTAAAATCAAACTGCCACTTTTTGCGAGTAGCATAAGCTATATTGAAAAATCCACGATGGGGAGCCAATAAAGGAGCCGATTTTTCTCCACTAATATATGTAGTTCTCACATCGTAATACCTATATGCAATACGTACATCAAGGCGTTTAAGCAATTCATAATCCAATTGTATTTGATAACTATTAGATACCGATTGACCATCAAGATTGTAGAAGTGCACCTCTCGAGCACTTTCATCCATATCAAAAACTATTTGATTTTTAAAATCGGTTCTATAATACGATGCAGAAATTCTTCCCTCACGATAATCAAGCTCAAAAGTTTGAGTAAGATTAATTCCATAGTTCCAAGCACGCTCAGCATCAAGCCCAAATCCATAGGAATTATTTCCATGAATAATAATATTTCTTGAGCTAGCCAAAATAGACATATGTTCGGCAATAACGTTAGCCGTACGCAGTCCACTTCCTGCGGACAAACGAATTATGGTTTTCTTAAACATAGTATATCTAATATGCAAACGAGGAGTATAAAACATACCATATTCATTATGATAATCAACACGCATACCTGCCACTAAACCAAAGTTATCGCTAGGCTTAAAGCTGTATTCTCCAAAAACACCAGGCACTGCTTCAATACGTTTATAAATATCAATATTTAACTGCTCATCAAACTCATCATACTGAAAACTGGTTCCCAATTTATAAATATGCTTATCGCTAATAATTCTACTTTGATGTATCAAGTTAGCATAAAGGCTGTTTTCTAAAGCTGTATACTCATATAATCCATAACGAGCTTTTTGTTTATACATACCTCCTGACACTTGTAATGCAGTACTCTGCCAAGGTTTCAACCTATTCACTTTTCCAAACTTAGCCCACGCATCAGCTTTTTGCACATTATTGAGCATCCCCCAAGGATTAAGCGTATCCATTTCCTGATTTCTGTCAAAATTCATCTGCCCACCAATTTGGTCTATATATGTATATCTACCACCAAACTCAAAATGGATATTATGACTATTTTTCCACTCATAACGATTTAGCACCACAAATTTAGAAGTAAGCGGCATATCCAAAAACCCATCATTATTAGAATCGTGCTTATAAGCATTATATTTACCATGAAGCAATAATCCACTTTCCCATTTCTTGCCCAAAGGAATTTTTATATGTGCATTAGCCTCTATGCTTCTATCAGAATTTATATACCCATTGAAAAAGAATCTATCCATCTTGCCAGGCTTTTGTAGCTCTGTATTTATTTGTCCAGCAATACTCTCAAAACCATTTATCACAGAGCCAGCACCCTGAATAAGCTGAATGCTTTCTATCCAAGTGCCAGGAATAAATTCCATACCATTAATGGCAGCAAGTCCTCTAATATCGGGCATATTCTCTTTTGTAAGTTGCGAATATGGTCCAGCAAGTCCTAACATTCTAATCTGCCTTTGTCCTGAAATAGCATCGGTAAAACTTACATCCACAGTAGCGCTAGTTTCAAAACTTTCGCTAAGATTACAGCAAGCAGCCTTTCCTAATTCATGTTCGCCAAGAGTTTCTGATTTTATAAGATCAAAATGACTTACGGTAGTAGATTTTCGACGATGAACTATTTCAGCAGCTTTGAGCTCCATACCATTTTGTAGGCTTATTTCAAGATAATCCTCATGAGTCATATCTACAGTATCGCTATTATAGCTAATAAAGCTAATAATAAGCATTGTAGTTTTTTTGTTTCTCTTAAGCTTAAAGCTGCCATCAGCAGTGGTAACGGCACCTTTATTTTGCCCCTGCCACCTAAGATTAGCCCCCGCTAAAGCTTGTATGCTTCCATCGGCTTGTATGCCGAAAACAAATCCTTCAATAATATCTTTATGCATATGACCTTGTGCGTCTTGTGCATTAAGATTTATAATTGTAAGAAATGAAAGAAGCCCTATAAATAAAGCCTTCATACTAGTGAGTACGGGCTCCTTCTTCTCTATACAAGCAGCATTTTGGAAGCTTATTATATACTTTATCTTCTGCCTTGAAATTCTCAGTATCGTGACCTACTTCTGCAACAGCTTTTTCAATATCGCTGATAGAAACCTTATTGGCATCGTATATTACTACTAAATGATCGTGATGCTTATGCCAGTCTGCTTTTTTTACTCCACGAATTAAAGCGGCATCCTCAATTCTATTTTTACACATATTACAATTGCCATCTACATGAATGGTGTCGGTTCTAATATCTTTTTTGGAAGACAATTTCATCAATTCGTTTGATGATATATCTATAATTGGACTATTTGTTGCCATTGCAAAAGTTGTAGCAAATAGCAATACTAATGTTATTAATATTTTTTTCATGATATTTTGTATTTATTCGTTTATTTCAATAAAAAGTGCTGAATAAGCAATTGAAAATTGCCCAATTAATCTAATGTTATATAACTGTATATCATATAATTAATAGATTTTAAAAATGAAATAAATTATGAATAAACTAATAGTTGCTGAAATGCCAAATATGGCGGAGGGTAAGATGTTTTAGAGTTCTTCTCTCTATAATTATTAATCTCTATTGGCTGATTATCACTATCATCAACATCTATAATCTCTAACTCTAGAGTAGTGTTTTTAATAGTAAAATTCCTATGCGAAATATTTAATTCTGTATTTAAAGCAATATAAACCTCATCATTATAGCAGCATTGGTGTGGCAAATCAAATTCACCTTGATGGTTGTGGCTTTCAATTGTTATATCACAGGCATTATCTTCACAAGAACTTGAATCGTGAGTATTACAATAAATACTATTTGATATTACGGCAAAATCAGACACTTCACCATCACAATAGTGAAACTGAATATTTACTCCGGTTGATACTAAAATATAATACAACAGAAATACAAAAACTGATATTTGATTAAGAATGCTCTTCATGTTTATAACCACAAAAGTAGTGTATTATTTATGCTCAAAGATGTGATACTTATTCCTTATTTTTCGGTACTTACAATATAGTCGGCAACCTCTTTTGCCCTATCTGTAAGAATAAATTTTTCTTTCACTCTATTTCTTCCATTTGTGCCCATGGATAGTCTTAAGTCTTTATCTTTAATCAGTTGAGTCACTAGGTCAGCAAACATATCTACATTAGGGTAATCGGCAAGAAAGCCCGTTTCATTTGCAGCAATTATTTCGGGATTACTAGTAATATCGAAGGCAACTACAGGTTTGGATTTAGCCATTGCCTCTACAATCACGAAGCCAAAACCTTCCCATATTGATGATAAAAGAAAAATATCTATTGAGCGCATAAAACTCTCCACATCATCAACAAAACCTAATAAAATAACATCGTTTTGTAAGCCATAATCATCTATACGCTTCTGCAATTCCTCTTTTAACTCCCCAGTTCCTGCCAAAAACAGAGTAAAATCTATATTTTTGTCTTTAAGCTTCTTAGCAACTTCAATAAGATTATCTTGACCTTTTTGAACAGTCAAACGACCAGCGTTACCCAAAATAATTCCATGGCCTTTTTCTTCTATTTCTATAATCCTACCATTATTTTCTTCATTAAGTTGCTCAGTATCTATTCCATGATATATGGTTTTTACCTTGTCTGCATTAATATATTTTCCTAGGTTAACAAGAATATTTCTTTTTGTATCTTCAGAATTAGAAATAATATGAGTAAGGCAGGATTTGAAAATATACTTATTTACTATGCTTGCTTTTATTGGCACAGACAAACCCCTTAGGTAAACAATGTTTTTAACACCAGCCTTTTTTGCAGAAATACTTCCTGCTTTTAAGTCTTGCGACGAAGAGAATATTACAGTGTCAATTTTATTATCCTTATAAAAAGAAATAAGCCTTGACATCTTTATCGGGTTAACAAAAGAATTATTGCTAATACTAAAAGGGAAAGTTTGAATATTCTCAGCCTTAGCTTTCTCCCATAATGGGGATTTAGGATCTGATAGTATAATTACATTATAATCATTCTTCTTAAATTCAATAGCATTCTCTAGATGAAGTTTCTCTCCACCTCCCCAAAATTTTATACTATTAAAAAAACATACATTTTTCATAACTAAACTAATTACTATGTGATAATACCCTTAATCTCTTTTGTTTTTACGCAATTCCGTCAATTTTATATATTTAGAGAATGTTGCAAAAGCCGAAATAGAGCAAACTAAAAAGCCATAATAACCATCTAAGAAACCTCGCTTAAAAAAATAGTCGCGAATAAATTTCCATGAGGATTTATAGAAAGCAATAAACCAGTTTGATTTCTTTCCTTTTTCGAACTCTACTTTAGCAGCAATAGTGGTGAATGAATTTACCTGAGCAATATGCTGCTCAATGCTATAAAATGAATAATGTAGCAAATCACCCTTTATATATTCTTGCTTAGTGGCACTTTGCATTTCAATTTTGTCATGAGGATTAATTCCTCCCCATTTTCCTTTAGATTTCTTCAAAAGGCGTAACTTTTTATCAGGATACCATCCCGAATGCTCAATCCACTTGCCCAAATAACTAGTTTTACGATTGAAGTAATATGCATCAGCAGTGGGCGCTTGCATCACCATTTTTATATTTTGCATAAGTCGCTCATCAGGAGCTTCATCAGCATCTAACGAAAGCACCCAATCATTGGCTGCCATTTGCATAACTCTATTCTTTTGCTGAATATGTCCATCAAATTTATGCTTAGAAAAGGTAACTCCTAATTCATTGCAAATACTCTCGGTAGCATCAGTAGAAAATGAGTCTAGCACAATAATTTCATCCGCTATTTCTTGCGCAGACTCTATACACCTTCTTATGTTTTTCTCCTCATTAAAAGTAATTATTACTATCGACAGCTTTTGTATCATAAAGTTTTGATTTGTGCAAAGATATTAATTTTAATTGCTAAGTAGAAAGAGTATTTCTTTCTATCCTGGCAAACTTTTCTAAATTAGTTCAAAACTAATATGGCTTGTATTAGCTTAAGAAAAAAATGTAAATTTGTAATTCATTATAACCCATAGATTATGGCAAGCACATTACGACATAGAATAGAGCAACATTGCAGACTTTACCATAGCGATGTGGTTGCTGTTAGACGACATATACACGCAAATCCAGAATTGGCATACGAAGAGTTTAAAACTTCTGAATTTATACAAAAGAAGCTCACACAATATGGTATTCCATTTAAAACAATGGCTAAAACAGGAATTGTGGCTTTTATCGAAGGGCGAAAAAAGGATAAAGTTATAGCATTGCGGGCCGATATGGATGCTTTACCAATTCAAGAAATAAAAACTACACCATATAAATCTAAAGTAGATGGCGTAATGCACGCCTGTGGTCATGATGCACACTCTGCAATGCTCCTATTGGCAGGAAGAGTTCTAAATGAGATGCGCCACGATTTGGATGGTAGTATTAAGTTGATTTTTCAACCATCGGAGGAAAAAATTCCCGGAGGTGCAAAAGCAATGATTGAAGAAGGAGTGCTAGAAAATCCTAAAGTACGACACGTAATTGGTCAACATGTATTACCAACAATGGCCTCAGGGCGCGTGGGTTATCGCCCAGGAAAATATATGGCTTCTTCTGACGAGATTTTTCTTAAAATAATTGGAAAAGGCGGGCATGGAGCTACTCCTGATTTAAATATTGATCCCGTACTTATTGCCTCACATATTGTAGTTGCAATACAACAAGTTGTAAGCCGCATGGCTAAACCTACAATTCCCACTGTAGTTTCTTTTGGTAGATTTATTGCAAATGGACAGGTAAATATAATTCCTGATGAAGCTAATCTAGCAGGAATATTAAGAACTTTTGATGAAGAGTGGCGCGCTACAGCTCTTGAAAAAATTACCAAATTAGCCGAAACTATGGCTGACAGTATGGGAGCAAAATGTGAAGTAACAATAGTTAATGGCTACCCTGTGGTAAATAACGATGAGGAACTTACCAAAAACTGCATGCAATTTTCCAGAGAATACCTTGGAAAGCGAAAAGTTGAAGATCTTGAAATGCGTATGACTGCTGAGGATTTTGCTTATTTCGGACATGAGGTACCAAGTACTTTCTTGCGCCTAGGAACTAAAACTCGTGGCAAAGAAGTTACTAACCTACATAATGCATTATTTGATATTGATGAGGATGCTTTATATCATGGTATGGGTAATTTGGTGTTTTTATCTTACCGTATTTTAGAAGAACTTATTGACTAAAAATAATGATAAAAAATAAAAAGGTAATAGTGGTTCTACCGGCATATAATGCTGAGAGAACACTTGAGAAAACATATAACGAAATACCTTTTGATATTGTTGATGATGTAATCCTTACCGATGATATGAGCAATGATAATACTATAGCAATTGCTCGCAAAATTGGAATAAAAAAAATTATCACTCATGATAAAAACATGGGTTATGGTGCTAATCAAAAATCTTGCTATAATAAAGCTATTGAACTTGATGCCGACATTATTGTAATGTTACATCCTGATTATCAATATACTCCAAAACTTATTGAGGCCATGTGTAGCTTAATAGCTAACGAAGTTTACCCAGTGGTATTAGGTTCGAGAATACTAGGCAAGGGCGCTCTTAAAGGAGGAATGCCTCTTTATAAATATATTGCAAATAGGCTTCTTACTTTTGGTCAAAATCTACTAATGAACCAAAAATTATCAGAATATCATACTGGCTTTAGAGCTTTCTCGAAAGAAGTATTGGAAAATATAAACTATAATGCAAATTCTGATGACTTCATATTTGATAATCAGATGTTGGCACAAGTGTTTTATGCAAACTACGAAATTGCCGAAATCACTTGCCCAACAAAATATTTTGATGAAGCATCGTCAATAAATTTTACAAGAAGTAGTAAATATGGAATTCAAGTAATAGCTACCTCTGTTAAATATTTCTTGGCTCGAAAAGGATTGGGGAATTATCTGATTTTTAAAAAATAGCCTTTAGTCTTCAAAAGAAACACATAAGACACATTAGGAACATAAGGGTTTGGGAATTTGTTTTTTAGCCTTTTCCCTTTAGCCTTTTCCCCTTTAGCC
>JAGLDA010000035.1 GCA_023145955.1 Bacteroidales bacterium | reverse complement strand
ATAGCATCTTCATTGCCTACAACAAATAATAATTCATCTTTAAAACTTACGGTAATCATATCTCCATTTTTTTCATAAAAAATGGTATCTCTTTTCTCATCAAACTTGGTCGCTAATGTTTCTAACCTAGTTTCGACCATTGAAGTACGTAATTTTAATTTATTTGCATAATAGCTTTTCAAAAAGAAAACTGTGTCATTTTTTAAAACTATAGGGAGAGAATCAAGCGTTTTAACTACTTCTTTATTTAAGTATTGATCGTTAGATAAGATAGTGTCTTTTTGTATTGTATCAATCTGCGAAACAGCATAAAAAGGAAGAAGAAGCAATAATAAGTATAGGCTCTTGGTCATATTACAATAGGTTTATTCAACAAAAGTGTAAATATAATAGTTTTTATGTCAAACAGCTCTATTATAACTCTATTTAACAATTATCTTCGAAAATACAAAATCCTTAGATCTAACTACCACGCTATATGAAGACTTCGGCCAGTTATTTATATCCACTAAGACCTCCTCTAGAGGGTTACTCCAATGCTCATTGTAAATACATTTTCCCAACATATCATAAATTTGAATATTCATATTTTTGTATGCTAACTGTGAGGTGTTTTTAATTAAAACTTTATCCGTACTCGGATTTAACCTTATTTCTATATCCTTAGCTATAGGCCGTACCGCTTCTATTTCCGAAGGAGTATCAACAAACATAGTGGTATCAAAATTGAGATTATTATCAATTCTCATAAAGTACACACCAGTATGAATCATACTATAACTTGTGGAAGTTCCTATTACCAAATAATGATTTTGACCATTAGAAGTATCTGTAGAAACAGAGTAGGCATATTCGTCGCCTAAGGAGCCTGTAGCAAAGCCTTCGAGCCATGTTCCATCATATCTATTCACCAAATCACAAAAAATATTATCGCCATCACTTCCATATTTTTGAGTTTTGCCAAAAGCGAGTATGTTTTTTCCATGAAAAGCGAGAGTATTAAAACGAGCCTCCATTTTTTGTGTTAAGGTATTCTCATACCAAATCATTTGGTTATCCTTGGTGTATCGTCGCAGAAGATAATCTTGGAATAAATCAGTAGTATCACGTTGATATCCTCCAGCATAAAAAGTTGAATCAGCAGCAATCTCTACATCCAAAAAGCAACCATCGGTAGAGTCGTTTACTATTATTTGAGATATACTATCACCATCAGTACTGCACCTATATACAAAAGGATCGTAAGACCCATTTCCGTATGATTGAGAGTGGCCTACACAAATAATATCACCATTTGGAGCCTGTTCAGCAGCATAAAACGCCTCTTTATTATCTCCACCCACAGTTTTGGACCAAAGCACATCTCCTTGTATATTAATTTTCATAATCCAGGCATCGCTATTGGTAGAAACGTTAGAATAGGTTTCGCCAACGATAATAAGAGTAGTATCATTTATTAGTGTAATTCCATTTCCAAAATCCCAATCAGATCCACCATAGTATTTCTTTACATGGCGAGTTCCGGAGCTATCCAAAGCAAGAAAAAGCATTTGATATGAATTTCCAACTTCAGAAGTAGAAGAGCCAATTATAAATGTATTTCCTTTAGCATCAATGGTGGCAGCACGAGCATTATCAATTCCACCATAGCCCATGGTTTTGTGCCTAACAAAATTTGCATTACTATCCAAGGCTATATACCAAATATTATTACTACCCCACCCCCAAGCACCAGTATTGGCAATAATCCTGTAAGTTTTATTGGGCATACGAAATGCGGCGATACCTTCATCATAAGAATTTGATGTAAACATTTTTGTAAAAGTTCCAGCTTGCGAATAGGCTAAAACACTTACAGATAATGAAATAAATATAAATAAATTCCTTAATAGAACCATTATAATATAGCTTTTCGTATTTTTACTAATTGTGTAAGAAGCTCTTCTAATTGATCCAAAGGCAGCATATTGGCACCATCTGATTTTGCTTGTGAAGGATTAGGATGAGTTTCGATAAAAAGGCCATCAACACCAACAGCAATTCCAGCCTTAGCAATTGTAGGAATTAAATCCGGTCTGCCACCAGTAACACCAGCCTCTTGATTTGGAATTTGCAAACTATGAGTACAATCAAGCACTACATCGTCAACAAAAGCCTGCATAGTAGGAATTCCTCTATAATCAACTACCAAATCCTGATATCCAAACATAGTCCCTCTATCAGTAAGCATTACTTTATCATTTCCTGCTTCTTTAATTTTTTGCGCTGCATGCACCATAGATTCGGGACTCAGAAACTGACCTTTTTTTACATTTACAACTTTACCTGTTTTGGCAGCAGCAATAAGCAAATCTGTTTGTCGGCATAGGAAAGCTGGTATTTGCAGTATATCAACATATTTTGCAGCCATTGCTGCCTCTTCTGCAGTGTGAATATCGGTAACAACAGGGATATTGAACTTTTGTCCAATCTGCTGAATTATTTCCAAAGCTTTAATATCGCCAATGCCAGTAAATGATGACAATTTAGAACGATTAGCTTTACGATAAGAAGCCTTAAATACAAAAGGAATTCCTAGTTTATTAGTTATTTCTACAATACGTTCGGCAATCTCAAAACCCATGGTTTCATTCTCCAAAACACATGGCCCTGCTAGTAAGAAAAAATTATCACTATCAGTATTCTTAATATTCGGTAAAAGATTTTTAATCATCATTCTAAAATTTATAGTTTATTTGGGCAAAACCACCTATTCCTGAGAACTTATGTCCTAAGAATCCCATGAGATATCTTGTACGTATATCTACAACAAAATTATCATTAATTTCCATACAAAGCGAGACCCCAAAATTTAATTTTGAGTAGCCGCCATAATTTGCATCAACTCCTATGTGGTATTTATCACTTATATGATAAGTACCCCCCAACTGGTAATATGGAGAATACAAACCAAATATTTTATGCCTAAAACGAGCTTTTGCACTTATTTTCTCCGTTAAATAATGTTCATACCATATATCCAACTCTATGGGAGTAAGCGTAGCATGTGAACCTCTATGCCCATTTGCAATTATATAATCGTGCAAACTATCATTTACCGTAGTAGAGTATAATTGCTCAGGCATATCAAATAAATTATCAATAACAATACCTTCAAAAACATAATGCTCTTCGGCTTCATATTCCAAAGAATTATCATTCCAATAAATAAAACCAATATTGGCAACTTCAAATACGAACTTATACTTATGTTCTTTTTCTATTTCATAAAACAGATCCAACCCTGCGCCAATACCTTGAATTAGTCCTGAGTTCTTACCGATATAACCCGATTCAAGATATTCAAATTCGCCTTCTAATTCAACAAATTCGCCCAAAGAGTCAGTATACAATTGAGCGTGAGGAGCAGCAAACTCTTCAAACTGATTGCCGATATTTAACGCCAATTGAAAACCATATTCGCTATGCTTCTCTTCATTTTCTTTAAAAAGACCAAGCTTAATTTGAGAATATTGCAAGAAATTATATTTTGTATTGCTTAGGTCTGCTGTTTTGCCTGCAAAGGATTTATTGCCATTCATAATAAGTGAGTACCCATCGTCGGTAAAATCAAAATCGTGGTGAAGGTGCCACTCTATGGCAGTGGAAAAACCCACATTATGCATCCCCAAAAACTCACCAGTAAACCTCCGATATTGAATTGCAAAATCCATGGTATTGCCAATATGATTTGGCCCATGCTGAAGTCGGTCATAGTTCTCATCTATCAACTTTTGATCAATAGTGCCACCATAGAGAAATTTACGCAAAAATGCATTATTCAATACCGAACCAAGGTCATAGTCGAAGCGAAACTTAAGATGATTTTCTTTATGTTTCTGGTGCATATGTTTTTCAGAATCGAGATTTACCACCGTATCTTTTGGCTCCGTAATTTGAGCATTAAGTTGCAATGTACCATAGCTCATTAACAACAAATATAATCCAATAATTCTATATATCATATACAAAGTCTCCCACCATTTTTATATCTAAGCTATAGTTTTGGTATAACTTATATTTCTTTTGATCTACCGAATTTATCTTAGCCCTAATTAACATTTTATCGTTCGATTGCAAGCTTTCCAATAGTTTATTTGTAAATTTCATTCTTAAGCGAGTATCTTTTTTATTTCTTACAATTCCATATCCATCAACATCAGCACCACCAATAAAAGTAGCATCATCAAAAAGTGAATCTACTATAGAATTACTATTATCTACAATATACATCTGCAAGTTAAAATCGAAAGGAAAACCATTTTTAAACAATATATTAAAATCACCTTCTTTTATTCCATCATCAGAAATATTAATACTAGCATAATCTTCAATAAGCAGATCAGTAGCACTAAAATTCAAGGGAATATCTAGTTTAATCTTAGCATCCAAGCCCTTATCAAAATATATAAAATCATTACCAGCGCTTATGTTTCCCAAAGGATTAATAATACCACTTACTGAAACAAGTAATGAGTCGGGCATAATTTCCACCATCTGATCGAGGTTGGAATTACTAATATCATATTTATAGTTTCGTGCATACACAGGATAATCATCAATACCACTTTCGGAGGCTCGTTGCATATTCAATGTGGAGCCAATTATTGAATGAATAAGACTTATGTTTGTATTTGCATTACTATTTTTGGTAGCAAAATCATTAATTTCCATAGTAAGGTCTACTCCCAAAAAATTATATACATCTATATAAGCGCTCATATTATCAAGATCGAAACTACCACTAGAAAAATTTCCGAAAACTTTAATAGCGGATGAAGCATTGGCAACAAGATTATGAGTACCCAAATAACCATAAGCATACTCTGGCACAAACTCATCAAAGGTAGATACTATAAGAACGGTATCAGTAGGGCTAACATTTGCCGTATCTCCATCTGGATGAATCCAAACTGTAGTTTTGGCATAAATTACATTAAAAGAATTTTTATTTGGCCCACTAAGGTCTATATCGTAACTATCAAGATTAATTTCTTTTTCAACATAAGCATGTTCAGTAGCTGTAGCCGCCTCCACCCTTTCTTCTACCTCATATATGGCCCCGTCTTTGGTTGCACAAAAAAGTTCATATTTTACTAATAGTGGCTGCTTTATAGAATTTGTAACATAAAATTTCATTTTGGCTCGTTTTGCTTTTGCATGTACAAGCTCCATTTTTCCAAAATTGACTTTACTAGAGGTTTCTTTTTGAATAACTTTCTGTCCAGGAGGAATAGTAAAAGTATATGGCACATTAAATATATCCACTGCAATAGTATCGTCAATATTAATAACTGAATCCAGATTTAGAAGATCTATATCCTCTTCTACAACTATACTTACCGATTGGTCGGGATTAGATGCGATATTCTCTGCTCCAAAAATATCACCTACACCCATTTCTGACGAAACAATTGGCAATAAAACATCAGTTTGCCAATGCGTTTCCCTCTTATTACAAGAAAAAGTACTTACTGCAAGTATTATTGAGATTATTATTAATATCTTTATTCTCATTGTGGTTATTTAGCTTTTCTAATATGAATAACACCTCTTTCTAACTTATTTTCGCCATAGCTGCTATCCCAAATACTATTTATCCAATCAGCAATATCTTTTATCATAATATCACTAATTTCTGCTTTAAGATTATATTCCTCAGGATAGGATTCTCCTTCGCCCATAATAAATAGGTGGTTGAGACCTTGGTACTGAATAAATGTTTGATCCTTGGAGGCCGATTTCTTTGAATTATTAAACCATAATTCAAAATCGGCATCACTAACTTGATAATCTCGTTCGCCCTGCAATATAAGTATGGGCATCTGCAAATTATTTATACTAATCAAAGGCTTATATTTATTCAAACTAAGCCAAAAAGTGGTATCATTTGTAAGTGGTAATTCCGCAATTTTTCCCTTTGCCAAATCTCTCTCTAATTTCTTAACATTTTTAACCTTCTTCCGTATGGCACAGTATTCCTTCCTCTCTGATTTCTCACAACCATCTTTTTTTAATAGATATTTGTATTGCTCTAGCACCAAATCTTCCAAAGGCCTTGCATTAGCTGCCAACATAACAATAGCATCAACTGAAGAAGACTTCAGCGCAATGCGAGGCGCCATATGTCCACCTAGGCTATGACCTACAATTACTCGTGGAATATGCTCAAGGCTATCAATACGGCTTAAAAACTCTGCTGCTGCAATGGCATCGTTCACAACAATATGGTCAATATCTGTTTTTAGTTTTTCAGATATCAACCCTTGCTGAGCCAAATAAGAACGTTTATGGTATCTAAGGCTTGCAATTCCATAAGCAGCAAGTTTATTAGCTATTTGCTTAAATATTTTATTAGGGCCTATGGTTTCATCCATATCATTAGGCCCAGAGCCATGTACCAAAATAATAATGGCCTTAGTTTTTTGCCTTTTGGGAGTACATAGTATTGCAGGAAACTCAATTCCGTCACTAATAAAACTACACTTAGTTTCCTCAAAAATCTTAGTACTTTCTGCGGCAGCCTCCGCTGTACGATAAGGAATAAAGAAAATTCCTTCAATCAAATTATCTTGATTAAAGCTTAAACGATATTTCAAAAAACTATTTTCAAATTCCAATACTTGTTCCACAATCAAATTACCACTAGCCGTATTTGTTACCAATGTATCTACCTCCACAAAAGCACCCATCTGCGATTCTATCTGAGTCCATATAGCCGCAGTAGTTTCTGCACTCAATTTTTCAGCTACAACTTTATCATAATTCTCGTAAAGCTTATTTGACTCACCATCTTTAAGCCAGACTAAACTTTGCTTTGCTGTTTGAATACAAACGGAATCTATCTGTGCTTTTACCTCCACTATAGTAAGCAAGAGTATGGAAGAAAATAATAATATTACTAATCTCATCTTAAAAATATTTTTAATAAAAAATTACGAAGTCAAAAATATGTAATAATGAGTTACGAAATATTGTTTTTTAATGAGTTTATATCTTTGAGCAATTATACTTCCCATAAATACAATCAGTAACCATATTTCTGTTTCCATCTTTCTTTGAGCCATGTTCGAGTTTGATTTTCTCTTGCATTATTTCCTGGCTGATATAATGGTTGCCCTTTTATCTGATCAGGCATAAATTCCATATCTATAAAATTACCCTCATGCTGATGGGCATATTCATAGTTGTCGCCATAGCCAATCTCTTTCATTAGTTT
>JAGLDA010000034.1 GCA_023145955.1 Bacteroidales bacterium | reverse complement strand
TCCTAATCCCTAACTCCCTCATTCCTAATTCCTAATTCCTAATTGTCTCATTCCTAATTCCTAATTCCTAATTATCTCATTCCTAATTCCTAATTGTCTCATTCCTAATTCTTAACTCCTCATTTATTGCATTTCTTCCTTCAACCTCTCTGCGTTTTCAGCCATTTGTAAGCCATCAATTATTTCTTGAATATCACCATCAATAATTGCTGGTAAATTGTATAAAGTTAGCCCAATTCTATGATCAGTAACTCTACCTTGCGGCCAATTATAAGTTCTAATCTTAGCAGAACGGTCACCAGTTGAAACCATAGTTTTACGTTTTGATGAAATTTCTTCCATATGCTTAGCATACTCAAGTTCGTAAATCCTTGTACGAAGCACTTTCATAGCTTTGGTAAGATTTTTTAACTGCGATTTCTCATCTTGGCAAGTAACAACAATTCCTGTAGGCTCATGGGTAAGCCTAATGGCTGAGTATGTAGTGTTTACAGACTGCCCGCCAGGTCCTGAAGCACAGTAAGTATCCTTTCTGATATCTGATGGATTTAAATCTATATCAAACTCCTCAGCCTCAGGTAATACTGCCACTGTTGCTGCAGAAGTATGTACACGACCTTGGGTCTCTGTTTTAGGAACACGCTGTACGCGGTGAACTCCCGATTCAAATTTCATAGTACCATATACATCCTTACCACTAACATTAAGAACTATTTCCTTAAAACCACCCATAGTTCCTTCAGCAATATCTACAATCTCAATTTTCCATTTCTTACTATCGCAATATTTTGTGTACATACGATATAGGTCGCCAGCAAAAAGGCTTGCTTCATCACCACCAGTACCAGCACGAATCTCTAAAACAATATTTTTAGCATCTTCAGGGTCTTTAGGAATCATTAATACTTTAACCTCTTCCTCAAGTTCTTCTTTGCGTTTTAGTAATTCGCTAAGTTCTTCTTTTGCCATATCAATAAAATCAGCATCAGTTTCGTTGGCAATTATATCGCGGCTAGACTCCTCGTTCTCAACTATATTTTTATATTCCTTATATGCTTCGTCCAGAGGCTCTAAATCTTTATATTCCTTATTTAGTTTTACAAATTTTTTCATATCAGAAATTACTGATGGATCAGACATTTGCTCCGCTATATTAAGAAATCTATTATGTATTGCTGCTAATTTATCAAGCATAATTTATTGGTTTTTTAGTATTTAAAAGTTCCGTATTCAGAAACTATAGTAAGTTTTTTGCCTTCGTTCGCTTCGCATCTGCCAATTATTTTTGCATCAATATTGAAGCTTTTTGAAATAGCAATTAACTCATTTGCTATATTTTTATCAGTATAAATTTCCATACGGTGTCCCATATTAAAAACCTTATACATCTCTTGCCAACTAGTTTGAGATTCTTTCTGAATCATTTCGAATAGTGGCGGCGTATTAAACATATTATCTTTAATAATATGTAGATTATCCACAAAATGCAACACCTTTGTTTGGGCTCCGCCACTACAGTGTACCATGCCATGAATATTGCTGCGATGCTTATCTAGCATAGCTTTTATTACTGGAGCGTATGTGCGAGTGGGAGAGAGAACAAGTTTCCCTGCATCTACTCCTTCAATTTTTGTATTGTCAGTAAGATTTTGTGTGCCTGAGTATACTAAGTCAGAAGGTACAGCAGCATCAAAAGATTCAGGAAATTTATCAGCAAGGTATTTACCGAAAACATCGTGACGAGCAGAGGTTAGCCCATTGCTGCCCATTCCTCCATTATACTCGTTTTCGTAAGTTGCCTGTCCGAATGACTCCATTCCAACAATAACATCTCCAGCTTTAATATTTGCATTATTGATAACCTCACTCTTTTTCAAGCGAGCAGTAACTGTAGAGTCTACAATAATAGTACGAACAAGATCTCCCACATCTGCAGTTTCGCCCCCTGTAGAATAAATTCCTATTCCCAAATCGCGCATTTCCTCTATAAATTCTTCACTACCTTCTATCAATGCTTTTATTACGTCGCCTGGAATAAGGTTTTTATTCCGCCCTATAGTTGATGAAAGTAGAATATTATCAGTAGCACCAACACAAATTAAATCATCTAGATTCATTACAATTGCATCTTGTGCTATACCTTTCCATACTGAAATGTCTCCAGTTTCTTTCCAATACATATACGCAAGTGATGATTTTGTACCTGCTCCATCA
This sequence comes from Bacteroidales bacterium, assembly GCA_023145955.1. GTDB lineage: Bacteria > Bacteroidota > Bacteroidia > Bacteroidales > UBA1556 > UBA6267. The sequence goes on along the minus strand of JAGLDA010000034.1, from coordinate 8,218 downwards.
GCATGCATTACAACGCAATGGTCATCACTACCAGTCAATAAATCAGGGACTATCTTGCAAAATGCTTTAGGGTAAAGTCCTTTGTCAATATTTTTTATAGCATTGTGTACATCATCTTTAGATGCTGAAACACCACGTAAATCATATCTTTCCTTATCGTTCATTTCTTACTTTTATTAGAGTGCAAAAGTAGTGTTTTTTAAGCCATGATTTTCTTTATTTTTATGGTGATAATGTATGGGATATTATATTGTTATCAACCTTATTATAATTGTAACTTAGCCTATATATTAATTGTATTGATAAAAAGTGAATACTAAAATCTGAAAAGACCATGATTGAAAAAATAATTGCCATATTTATAATTGCTCTTTTGCTATTATTACTACTAAGGTATAAATATGGGGAATATATTAAAGCTAGAGATCAAAGGCAAAGGTTTAAACGTGGTAATGAACTTGAAAAGGAAGCCCGATTCTTTTTAGAGAAAAAAGGGTATAAGGTTTTGGAAGAGCAATACGAGCATTACCATAAATATATGGTAGATGGAAAAGTGATGGAATCAAAGCTAATTGTGGATTACGTTGTTGGGCGAAAGGGAAAAGTTTTTCTCATTGAGGTGAAATCTGGCAAGCAGGCTATATATATTAAAAACAAAAATACTAGAAGACAATTGTTGGAATATGATTTTGCAATAAAAAATGATGGTATTTTTCTTCTGGATATGGAAAATGAAGAACTACTTAATATAGAGTTTATTCACGAACAAAGCCAAATGAAATATAGAGTTCTTAAATTGTCAATTGTTTTGGCCTTAGCAGTAATGTTTATCCCTTTTATTATTCCTAAAATAATAGTTGTTTTACTTTTTATTCTTTTTTGGTTTTACCCTTCATTTTTCGATAAAATACTTAACTAATATTTGATGTAATAATTTATAAAAGCAGCTCTTATTTTCTGAAAATATTTTCATAAAAAAACCACCTCTTATTAAAATAGGAGGTGGTTTTATTGTTAGTGCGATTTGTGCTTAAATATTATTCAAATATAATTTTCTTTTCAGTTTTGTCAATTGTATAATTAGAAAATTCTGAAAGTGCCTCTTTACCGATTACGATTGGTGCTCCACCATGAGTACAAGTTCCTGTTACATCATATACGGTTTTATTACCAATTCGTATACGTTGTATAAAGAATTTTTCGCCATCTTTAATTGTGCCATCTTCAGTAAATGCAGATTTGCCAGTTTCAAAACTCATAACATTTAGTCGGTGCTGTGCAATTAGGCCCATTACAACATCTAAAGAAACGTTAATACCTTTAACGTTCTCTTCAAGAGCAAATGAATAGGTATTATTATTAAGAATACATTCTGCAAACATTGTATCATTTGCTATCACATACGATACTTTATTATCTTCAGGATTCATTTGAATAGTTGCCATTAACGAATCGTTACTGTTTTTAGGCACGTAGTCTGTTCGTAATATCTTAAACTCAGTTCGACGGTTTAATTGATTTGCTGCTTTTCGTTGCTTAGTAGAACGAAGCGTTCTCTTAATATACTCCTCAGTAAGTACTGTGCCTTCTGGAAATTCTACGCCACTAAATTTACCATCAGTAAATTTATATCCATTTGGTAGTGTACGAGGTACATTCTCGCCATATCCTTTAGGAACCATTCTTCCACCATCAATACCTTTTGTTACTAAGAAATCAACAACTGATTTTGCGCGTTTATAACTAAGAACATTATTTTTCTCAGTAGCATCCTGATAATCAGTATGTGAACCCAGTTCAATTACTAATGTAGGATTATCTTGCATAGTTTTAATAAGCCCATTAAGCGAATCTTGATATTGTGGTTTAAGATCCCATTTAGCAAGATCGTAACGGATTTCTGGTAGTGGAATTGGCTCTGGTGGAATTGGCTCTAAGGTTAGATTTAATATAAGATTCTCAGATTCTGTTCTGCCAACAGTTGTTTCTGTGCCTTCATTTTCAAAATGTCCTGCATGAGTAACTTTTAATGTATAAGTTGTCTTTTTATTAATTTGTTCTTCATTAAAGAAGTAATACCCACGCTGGTCGGTATTAGTAACTAATACTGTACCATCAGAGCCACTAAGAACGATTTTAGCTTGAGGAATATATTGCAAAGTTTGTTCATCGCGAATTGTACCTGCTATAGTAAATACTATTTCTGGTAGCCAAAATTCCCATATGTCAAAACGACCTCTGCCACCTTCTCTATTTGTTGTAATAAAGCCTTTTTCTTCGCATTGAATAATTTGACGTGTTCTTAATTGCTTCTTTAATTTCCTAGACTTACTAAAAATAATTCCAAAATCATCAGAAGGTGAGTTTAATGGATAACCTAAATTTTCAGCTACTCTAAAAGTATCATTAACAAGTTCAGAACGGAACATATCCCATCCACCCATACCACCACGGCCATTTGATGCAAAATATAAGTAAGTATGCTCACGGTCGGCAGTTTTGTGTATTATAGGGTAACGCTCATCTCCTGTGGTATTAATGTTCTCACCAAGATTTTTAGGTTTACCAAAAGGTTTGCTTTTACGTCTTCTTTCTACTACCCATATATCACGGCCACCATAACCTTTTGGAAGGTCAGAAGTGAAAAACATTGTTCTCTCATTATTATATATTGCAGGATGACCTGAACGTATAGAATCAGCAGTAATATTTAATGGTTTTGGCTCAGTCCAATTTTTCCCTTTTCGTGAAGATGTATATACATCACAGCCTACCATTGCATTTTTCTGCACATGACAGCGGGTGAAATATATTGTGTTAAATTTCCTGTTGAAAGTTGCAGAACCATTATTCTCATTCTTAGTATTAAGCATCTTTTCTTCATCAAGGTTTACAGGTCGTGCCCAGTTACCTTTTTGATCTTGGTTAGTAATGTATAACCATGTATAACCTAGACCTGTATTTGGATCCTCATCATTATCAGTATCTTTTCTTGATGATGAGAAAATAATTGACTTAAATTTTCTATCGGCATAAGTTGGAGAAAAATCATCTGCTCTACTGTTTATCTTTCTTATATTCTCTACTTCATAATTAGTATTAGGATTATCTATCCACTGTATTGCAAGTTTCATAGTTTCAGCTCCTAAAGTACCTCTAGGATCTTCGGGAACCATTTTAGTATACTCTTTGTATTTTTCAATTGCTTCTTCATATTTTCCTTGGTCACGAAGACATTCGGCATAATATAAGAATACAATTGGGTCAGAGTATTTCATGCTTACCAACCTACGGTATTGCTGCTCTGCTCTTCGTGTATCTTTTGTATATCTATAACATTCTGAAATTTGAAAAGCGATACGTTTTTTCTCTAGCTTATTTTTCGTTTTTCCAGAAGCTTTTTTATAAAGATCTATTGCTGTAGAAAATTGCTCATGTTCGAATGCGGCATCCGCCTCCATTGTTACTTGTGCATGTGTAAATACTGGAGCAAGAAGTAGTAAAAAAGTAATAATTGCGATGTATATTCTCATTGTATATAGGTTTTATAATTCCTTAATTTTAATCCGCTAATATACAGTATTTTTTTATAAAAAATTATAATAATTTAACAATTACTCAGAGCAAACGCATTTAAATTACTTTTAATAATTTTATTGAATAATATGTCCTCTAACATCAAAACAATTAAATAGATACAAAATTTATATGCTGTTAATTTATCATTGGATTACTAGAATTACCCAAATTCTATTAACTATTTTCCGCAAGCGGAAAATAATTAATCCGAGTAATCCGAGTAATCAGATGAGCTTTTAGGAATATAATTCTTTGAATTCTTGTATTATGTAATCTTCATTGGACTATCAATATAATAAAACTTATTATTAATAGACGTTTACCCTGAACAATTACTATATGAAGTTCTTTTAGCTATATCATAACAGATGCTGTTTTCAGTTTTAAAACGTAAATATTTCAACATTAAATAGCATAAAAAAAAGGCAATTATTTAATTGCCTTTTCTAAAATATTGTTAACTTAATAGTTAATTATAAAAATAAATTTCTATTTGTTTTCAGGATTCGTATTTTCTTTTGCTTCCTTTGTTTTTTCAGGTTTGTTTTCTGAAGTGGCCTCTTTCTCTGGCACTTCTTTAGTTTCTTCTAGAGGTTTTTGAATTTCTTCCTTTTTAGGTTCTTCTATTACTTCTTTTTTCTCTTCAGGACAACCCGAGTTTAATTTAGAACCAGGTTCTTCAGGACATTTATCGTACTTATCTTCCACGCCATCACCATCATAATCAGGACAGCCTTTAAATTCCTCTAAACCTGCAGTATAAGGGCATTCGTCAATTTTATTAGGAACGCCATCACCATCAGAATCAGGGCAACCTTTAAATTCTAGTGGGCCTTTAATATCATCACATTCGTCAAGAGAATTGGATACTCCATCACCATCATCATCTTTTGGAGCTTTATGTTTTATGTTAAATTTAAGGGCAATATAAATATCTGCTGAGGTTATATTGTCTTTTAAACCTACGGCTGCTAGCAAATTATTAGACCCAATCCATAGTGGCCCTAATCTTAAACCTAAACCAACACTAAGGTCATTAAATTGGTTGTACCTAACAGGAACGGCAACGCCAAAACGACTAGTCTCAAATCTTGGAGTAATGTTAATTGAATTTAGATAATGAGCTTTTGAATAATGACTAAAGTCTCTATTAAATGCATATCGACCACCAACATTAACAAATAAATGGCTAGCTATTCTTATGTCTAAATTCATATTTATAGTAGTAGGAAGCCTATATACATAGTTAGCATCTGTACTTGTTTGCATATCTATAGTGCTGTCAGCAAGTGCTTCAAATGACTCTACTCCAAGTTCATTAAAGTTTAATTCATCTGTTGTTAATTTAAAATCATTGGAATTGAATTGCTTTTCAAATGTCATTTGACCAATATCGAGCATAGAAAAACTAAAACGCAATAGATATTTATTTAGATCTTTTCGCCATAAGCCTTCTTTTCCATCCATTTTATATTGAGCTTCCTCATATTTTGGCCTAAATTCATAAATAAAACCAAAATCAAATGCTACTGTAGGGTTAGATGCAAACTGAAATTCCAGAATATCATCCATATTTGCTGATGCGCCAAATTTAAAATCACCTACAACATCTTGACCTATACTATCATTTACTAATTTGTATTTTACATCTTCAGCATATAAATAGCCAGAGCCCATTCCTTGCAATAATTTTGCTGTAATACCTCCTTTAATCATATGCTTTTTGTTTTTCAAAAAAACTTGAGCATATGTAAGTCCATAGTCAGCCCATGCTATCATGTTTAGCGACATGTCGTTATAGTTTATTGTTTTGCCAAATAAATCTGGAACATTATTTTCGTTAAGCATTAATTCTGCAGCTACTGGGTCAATATTGTCTAAATTCAGTACTTGCCTTACGCGAGCACTAAAACCAAATGATGATTTACTGCCAATATTGAACATAAAACTTAATCCTCGTGCTTCTACAGATTGAAATATGTATTTTGGATCATTATTATCTACCACATTTACATAATTTTCTACAAATTTTTTCTGTTGAGTAAGGCTAGGGTTATATATTACTTTACTATCAATGCCCCACCAGTTGTTTTCAAAGCTAGTGCTTATTCCAACTATTTCCATATCAAATTTATATCGACTATCTGCAATGCTAGCTGGCTGATAAAACATTCCAGTAACTCCGGCGTAATTATCGTTGGAAAATGCAAGGTAGTTCTGTGAAAATACAGGCTTAATATTTATAACTCCTGCTATTAGTATCAAAATGAAAATGTAATGATGTTTCATATTTGTTAGGTTAAATGTTTTTTTTTGTTAGTGATTTTAATTATTATATAAAGATAAGGCATAATAATTACATACAAAAATAGGGAAAAAATCTAAGTTGTTAATAAAATATTTATTATTTTTTGGAATATGATAACGGTTGTTAGAAAATATAGGTATTTTTTGGAATCTTAATAAAGCATAATAAGTATAAAATAGAGCATAAAAAAATGTACTTTTGCACGCTTTTTAAGAGTAGATAATTATTGAAAAATTATAGAATATGATTACAGTTTCAAATTTAAGAATACAGTTTGGTAAAAGAGTTTTATTTCAGGATGTTAACCTGACTTTTACAGCGGGCAATTGCTATGGTATTATTGGTGCAAATGGTGCAGGAAAGTCTACTTTATTAAAGACAATTTCCGGAGAAATGGATTCTACAGCAGGTAATATATCATTAGGTGTTGATGAACGCTTATCAGTATTAAGCCAGGACCATTATGCTTTTGATGAGTTTTCTGTATTGGATACTGTAATGCAAGGTCATAATGTGCTTTGGAGTATCATGAAAGAGAAAAATGAAATTTATGCCAAGGAGGATTTTACCGATGAAGATGGTATCCGTGCTGCAGATTTGGAGTCTGAGTTTGCCGATCTTGATGGATGGAATGCCGAAAGTGAGGCTGCAAGTTTACTCTCAGACCTAGGAATTAAGGAAGGTTTACACTATTCGTTGGTAAAAGACCTTAGTGGTAAGCAGAAAGTAAGGGTGCTTCTTGCACAGGCACTTTTCGGAAAACCAGATAATCTATTGTTAGATGAGCCAACAAACGACCTTGACCTTGATACCGTACGTTGGTTAGAAAATTATTTGGCAAATTATGAGAATACAGTGCTTGTTGTTTCTCACGATAGGCACTTCCTTGATGCTATTAGTACACATACGGTGGATATTGATTTTGGAAAGGTTAAAATGTTTCCAGGTAATTATAGCTTCTGGTATCAAAGTAGTCAGCTAGCGCTTAAGCAGCAGGTAAATCATAATAAAAAAGCTGAAGAGAAGAAAAAAGAGCTTCAAGAGTTTATTGCTAGATTTAGTGCTAATGCGTCAAAATCTAAGCAAACTACTTCTCGTAAGAAGATGATAGATAAGCTTAATATAGCTGATATAGAGCCTTCAACGCGTAAATATCCAGGTATTATTTTTACTCCTGAGCGTAAAGCTGGTGATAGAGTTCTTGATATAAAAAACCTTAGTGCAGAAATTGACGGTAAAGTGATTTTTAAGGATGTAGAGTTTTTTACCAATAGAGGCGATAAGATTATTTTTCTTTCGAAAGATCCTAGAGCAATGACTACTTTTTTCGAAATTATTAATGGAAATCAAGAACCTAAATCTGGAGAATATCAGTGGGGACAAACAATCTCTTCTGCATATTTACCAATGGATAATTCTGAATATTTTAACAGTAAATTAAATTTGTTTGATTGGTTATGCCAATTTACAAAAGATACTACACAATTATATATAAGAGGTTATTTAGGCAAAATGCTTTTTGCGGGAGAAGAAATATATAAGAATGTAAGTGTTCTTTCAGGTGGTGAGAAAATGAGGTGTATGATTTCTAAAATGATGCTTACCGATGCCAATGCTCTAATACTTGATACTCCTACTAATCATCTAGATTTGGAATCAATACAAGCTTTTAATAATAACTTGGTTAAATACCCTGGAAATATATTTATGTCGTCACATGATCATGAGTTTATTGATTCTGTTTGTAATCGTATTATTGAATTAACACCAAATGGTATTATTGATAAAATGATGAGCTATACAGAATATGTGAATGACGAAAAGATTATGGCTCAGCGTGATGCTATGTATAAATAAAATGTATTTATTGTTTTAAGTAAGGATTATTTAGAAATAAAGAAATTAAAAAATTAAAGATATGGCAGTAAAATGTGGAATTGTAGGACTACCAAATGTAGGTAAATCAACTTTATTTAATTGTTTGTCGAATGCAAAAGCACAATCGGCAAACTTTCCTTTTTGTACAATTGAACCTAATGTAGGAGTGATAACAGTTCCTGATGAGCGTATAAATAAGCTCTCGGAATTGGTAAGCCCTCAAAGAGTACAACCAACAACCATAGAAATTGTTGATATAGCTGGTCTTGTGCGTGGCGCGAGTAAGGGTGAAGGTTTGGGAAATAAATTCCTTGCTAATATTCGTGAAACTGATGCAATTATTCATGTTTTGCGTTGTTTTGAGGATGAGAATATTACCCATGTTGACGAATCAATAGACCCTGTTAGAGATAAGGAAACTATTGATATAGAGCTGCAACTAAAAGATTTAGA
>JAGLDA010000033.1 GCA_023145955.1 Bacteroidales bacterium | reverse complement strand
ACTAAAATCACAAAAAACATGAGTGGTTTTACAGGAAATATATCTAGTGGTGATATTTTTGGCTCTAGCTTTGCTGCTCTTGGTGATATCAATGGTGATGGATATCAAGATATTGCAGTTGGTGCTGAGTATGATGATGATGGCGGTAATTGGAACGGTGCGGTTTACATCTTATCACTTGATACTAGTGGTTTGGTATTGAGTACTCAAAAAATAAGTGCTTTATCAGGTGGCTTCACAGGTGCTTTGTCGGGTTCTCCAGCCTTTGGTTGTGATATTGCAAATATTGGAGATTTGAATGGTGACGGTGTTCAAGATTTAGCCGTTGGCTCAAGAAGAGATAATGATGGAAATACTCGTGCGGGTGCTGTTTGGATTTTATTTATGAATGCAAATGGAACAGTTCATCATCATAAAAAAATTAGCTCTACACAGGGTGGTCTTGGTGTTAATTTAGGAATGGAAGCTTATTTTGGTGTTACTGTAGAAAACATTGGAGATATAAATAACGATGGTAATTTAGAAATAGCAGTTGGTAGTCATTTTGATGATGATGGAGGAAGTAATCGTGGGGCTATTTACGTACTTTCATTGGATACAGGAGGTACAGTGTTAAACACCCAAAAAATAAGCTCTTCTTCAGGAAACTTTAGTAATGTACTGTCCAACGAGGACAAGTTTGGCGTTTCTATTGCCAAAATAGGCGATTTAGATAATGATAGTATTATTGACATAGCAGTTGGTGCTTATGGTGATAATACAAATGGTACAGACGCAGGGGCGTTTTATATATTATACCTTAATAGTAATGGATCGGTAAAGTCGCATCTGAAAGTAACTCAGGGCTCTAATAACTTTAATGGAAATCTAAATGCTGGTGATCGCTTTGGGGTTTCTATTTCATCCATTGGAAAGTATAATGGGATACATGCATTATTAGTAGGTGCTAGGGCTGATGATGATGGTGCAAATGATGCAGGAGCTGCATATGTATTGTTTATTCGAGGAATAGTATATTCTGGTATTGATAATATAGTTCTTGATGATAACTTAATGTATAATAATCCTGTTCAAAAGCGCTTTTATATTAAACATAATCGTTCTGGCTTAATTTTAAGTGTATACGATATGAACGGACGATTGATTAAGAAAAAGCCTTTCTCTGGGCAAAAGTGTATAATGAATTTTAGTAACCTTTCTAAAGGTATGTATATAGCCATTATTGAAGGCTCTGCTTACCGAAGAGCTATAAAAATTATTAAGGAGTAATAGATTAGTTTTTTGCATAAGCTCAAAAAAACAAAGATGTTTATTCACAGAAACAGAAAAGCCACTTGAATATTAATTCAAATGGCTTTTCTTTTATAAAAATGAGATGATTAATCTATCACATCTTTTTCTCGGAGTAACTTTCCATCAGTATCAAACCAAAATTGATGAGTAACTCCTTCGCCTATCTTTCTAGCTTCCACAAAATAATGAGGTCCATATCTCATGTTTTTATTAAGTCTAATGGTAGGGTAGTGGTAATCAAGATCAAATCGTTTTTTTAGATATGCTCCTGCTGGTCCTGGTAGCCCCGATTTCTTAATGTCTACATTATATTCAATTTCTTCAAGATCTTCAAGGTCTTCATCAAGTTCATTGGCGTAATCATCAGATTTGTATTCCTCAGTATCATCTTCAATTTCAGGTTCGTACATAGTTATAAACTTACCTTGAAGGTCGTATTGTATTTCATATACAAGAGGTTCTTTCTTTCTACCTTGATCTTTATGGAGTACAATAGAATAATACTTATTCTTACGGCCTTCTTCAATTAGGGTTGCCGATATTGCGTCTAAATCTTTATGGTTTTTGCGAAGGTCTGTTGATATTTTATTATTTAGCTCTTTAAGCTTAATAGCAACTATTTTTTTTACAACTTTGCCTTCTTGGTTTATAGTTACAGAGGTTTGATTGCCATTATCTACAAACTCAGCAATATAGCTTTTGTTTGGATTTCTATACCATTTTACTTTAGTAGCACTTCTATTTTTTTGTTCAAATCGTCGCGAAATGCTTAAAGGCACATCACTAGTTCTAACTAATTCTTGTGCATAAGTAGTGCTGCTTATAGAGAAAATAAGTAGTAATAGGATTAATTGTTTCATGTGTATATGTTTTGTTTTTTGTGTGCTTTTGTACGCTACAAACATACAAAAAAAAAGCCACCTACCGTATATGGTAAGTGGCTTTATACTTATTTTTTTATTTCTTAGTTGGCAACTTCCTCTTTTGGGAATTCTACTACAGAAACATAAGAGCGATTGTCTCTCTTTTTTCTGAATTCTACTGTTCCATCAACTAATGAATATAGAGTGTGGTCTTTTCCCATTCCTACATTTACTGCAGGGTGATGAGTTGTTCCACGCTGACGTACTATAATACTTCCAGCACGTACTGCTTGACCACCATATATCTTAACGCCTAAACGTTTACTTTCTGATTCTCTACCGTTCTTTGAACTACCTGCACCTTTTTTATGAGCCATGTCTTTAAATTTTTATTGTTCGACTTAAATTAAAATTACGCTGTAATGCTTTCAATACTAATTTTTGTTAAGTACTGACGATGTCCGTTCTTAACTTTATAGCCTTTACGGCGCTTCTTCTTGAAAACTATTACTTTGTCACCTTTTAGGTGTGATAGAATTTTTGTGGAAACTTTGGCACCTACAACATTTGGTGTTCCAACCTTGATTTTTTTACCGTCCTCTATTAAAAGAACTCTATCAAAATCAAGCTTTGCGCCTTCTTCGCCTTCCAAGCGGTGAACAAAAATCTCTTGACCTTTTTCCACTTTGAATTGTTGACCAGCGATCTCTACGATTGCATACATAACTTATATATCTAAATTAATTTCTATTCCTTACTATTTTAAGGGCTGCAAAAGTACAACTTTTTTACTAATGAAAATACTTTTTATTGAAAGTTTTTTGTGAAAAATGAAGTGAGTTTGCGTTGTGTGTAATTGCTTATTAGTAAGGCTATTGCAGTAGCGCATGGGTGTTTTAGCTTTATACAGTTTATTATATCTAAGTGAATGACTGTATAAAGAGAGTAATTACAGCTTGTGATATATAAAGTGTGGTTTTAATTTCACGTTTAGTTAAAGAGTAATAAATCTATGTCAAAAATCAATACAGAATTCTCAGGAATATCTCCTACAGACCTTGACCCATACGCCATAGCTGATGGTATTATTAGTTTTATTTTTCCACTTTCACCAATTAGTGGAATACCTAATTTCCACCCTACAATAGTGCTTTGTAAACTAAACTTAATTCCATTTTGAGAATCAAAAGTATTTCCGTTAATTAATACGCCTTTGTAGTTTACTGTTACTGTAGAGTTTACTGTTGGATGAAGGTTTCCGCCCTTGTTTTCAATTACATAAAACAAGCCAGTATTGTCTAACTCTACAGCTGCTAGGTCGTGATCGCTTATGTATTTCTCTATTATTTCTCTATCTTCTACATCTTGATTCTTTTCGCATGAATAATTAAGTCCTACTAATAGAACAATAGATGCTATAATAATGCTTCTTACTATTGATTTCATGGTGTATACAGAATTAATTTACAATGCAATATTAATAAAAAAAACCGATACTCATAATAGAATATCGGTTTTGTAGAAATATCTTTAATGATTGCCACTAGAGCAATTCATTTTTACTTCATATATCCTTTTACTTTTGCTTCTTTAATACAAGCAGAGATTCCGTTCTTGTCAATCTTACGGATTCCTGCTGCAGAAACTTTTAAGGTGATATACTTATCCTCTTCAGGAATGAAGAATTTCTTTGTCTGTAGGTTAGGGTAAAAACGTCTTTTAGTACGTGCTTTTGAGTGAGAAACATTATTTCCACTAATTACCTTTTTTCCTGTTATCTCGCAAATTTTAGACATCGTTATTATCTTTAAATGTTTATTTCCAAAAACGGAGTGCAAAATAAATCAAAATATTTATATTACACAAACTTATTATGCAATTTCTTGCTATTATTTTATTGTCTTATAATATTATGATAATAAATTAGATACGTTGTTGTATCTAGTAAAAGTTATCAAAAGTATTTTATTAAATTTGAATTGTATATACAATTAACTTTTTATTTCGTCATGTTTATTGTTTATATACTTGCGAATCGTATTTAGAGCTGTCTGTACTGTCCAGTTTGTATTCCTTTCTCTTTGGTCGCCAAATTGGTATTTTTTAGCAAAAGCTCCATTCTCGTGAGCAAATCCTATCCAGACTGTTCCAACGGGTTTGTCTATACTTCCACCTGTAGGCCCTGCTATCCCCGTTGTGGAAACAGCGTAAGTAGTTTGCATTATCTTCCTTATATTTTTAGCCATTAATATTGCTACTTCCTCACTTACTGCGCCATGTTCTTCAATTATTGTTTCTGCAATGCCTAACTGATGAATTTTTATGCTATTACTATATGCTACAATACTACCTTTAAAATAATCTGAACTTCCTGATATACTGGTAATCTTATGCGCAATTAGCCCACCACTGCAACTTTCAGCGGTAGAAAGTGTTAATCCATTTTCCAATAATAAGTTGCCAACTACTCCCTCTAGAGTATCGTTATCTGAACCAAATATTAAGTCTGGAATTATTAAATATAAGTCCTTTATATGCTTATTAAGTAAATCATCGGCTTCTTCCTTTGCTTCAGATGAAACACTAATCCGCAATCGTACTCTCCCAGGTGAAGGTAGGTATGCTAAACTAGTTTTTTTGCCTAATGTATTTTCCCAATCAGATATTTTCTCTGCAAGAAAAGATTCTCCCATGCCACTTGTAAGTATTGTTTTTTGAGCAATATATGGCACCTTACATAGTTTGGTAAAATAAGGAATAACCCAATTAGTCATCAAACTCTTCATCTCAAAAGGTACACCAGGCATAAATATGTAATGAGTATTATTTCTCTCAAAATACATTGCCGGAGCTGTACCTTCTTCATTAAATATTACTTTGCATTTGTCAGGCACTAGTGCTTGGTCGCTGTTTAGTTTTGTTAAATCACGTCCTCTTTTCTTAAAAAAACTTCGGATATGATCTTCTACTTCCTTGTTTAGAACCAATTTGCTATCAAAAATATCGCATACTGTTTTCTTTGTTATATCATCCTTAGTTGGACCTAGACCTCCTGTTACCAATACCAATTTTGCGGATTTGCCACTATGAGCTATAGCCTCTTTTATAGCCTCAGCAGTATCAGCAATAGCCAATATCCTATTTACTGGTAGAGCTTTGTTATTAAGCTCATTAGCCATCCAACTAGAGTTAGTATTAACAATCTGACCGATAAGTATTTCATCTCCAATACTTATTATGTCAATGCCTCTTTTATTCATTCTTATATTGTATCTTTATTATGTGCAATAAATATCTAAACTCTAATTAATTACATACCCCAGATAATATTGTCAAGCTGTTGTGGAATAACAGATAATACAGGGAGTTTAATGCTTCGTATTAATGCAGTGGCCGATGACCCTACAAAAAACTCTGTAAAATCATCCTCTTGCTGTGTCATAATAATTACCAAATCTAATTCAGGATGTTTATCTATATATCTAATAATAATAGACTTCTGGTTTTTATCACTTTTTGACTCAATAATAGAACTTGAGCATTTTACTCCTTGTTTTTTTATAAAGCCTATTACTTGCTTCATTTGATTGCTAACCCTATTTGTTATCTCTTTATTGCTATTATTCCATAATGCTGAAACAACGTTTATCTCTGCGTCAGTTATTTTAGCAATCTTTATTGCCCAATTTACTTTCTGACGAGTTTCCTTTGAAAGATCTAATGGCAATAGTATTGATTTTATTTCAGTGCTATGTCCAGAATTTCCGATAGTTATTACAGGTACTTTTGAATGACGTACAATTTTAGCGGTATTAGACCCAATGCTAGGAATTTCCATATTGCCTTCGTATACAGACCCTTTCCCCATAATTATTAAAGAGGAAGAGTTTTTTTCAGAATACTCTAATATTGCTCCATGAATACTTGTTGAATGTGTAAGCTCATAGTTTATTATAGCCTTATGCTTCTTATGGTATGTCTCTGATTGTTCCTTCAGCTTATCAAGAATTGCGGTATCAAACACTTTTTCTTGTTGCTTGTTGAAAATACTTCCTAAAATACCTTTCTTCTCATGTAACACATATAGAAGTGTAATTTGAGCATTTATTAGTTCTGCATAATGTATTGCTTGGTGCAAAGCTAAATTAGATTGTTCACTAAAATCTGTAGGAACAAGTATTTTTATTTGAGTCTTCTTCATATGTTTAAAATTTATTAATTAGGTGATATGGAGTCATATAACAATGTTTTAATCATGCCCCT
>JAGLDA010000032.1 GCA_023145955.1 Bacteroidales bacterium | reverse complement strand
TTAAAGCTACCACTCTAAATCCTGTGGTACCCTATTTACTAAATTCAGTTTTCTATCACGGCTTAGTTTGTAATTAATTAGAGAGGTAGTTTTTCAATTTTAATCATAAATATTCATTAATAGTGTTGTTCGTATTTGCCAAATTGTGATAAAATATAAGAAATGTGCATTTAGTATAAAATGTTTATAGAATAATACAAAATAATTATACACGTATATTACAGGATACTAAGTAGTTAAAGTTCACTTTGCATTTTACATTATTTTAATGTTACTATTACGTTAATAAGGGACTAAATTGAAATGCAACCTATATTTTTGCCCTTGGAAATTCAAATAGTAGTATTCAAATAAAATTATATTTAATGATAAAGAAATTAACCTTAATTATTGTTGTATTGATAATAGCAATATCATCATCTATTGCTCAGGATAAAAATAGTTTTAATAGCTATTGGGATAATGGTTTAAAGATTGAAAGCTCTGATAATAATTTTAAATTAAAGATGGGAGGGCGCCTTCAATATGATATGATGGTGATGACACAGAGTGATTCTTTGGATAGTGCATTTCCAGACACATATAATGGTGCGGAGTTGCGTAGGGCAAGATTTTATTTCTCAGGAAAAATTTATGAAAATATTTCGTATAAAGTGCAAATAGATTTTGCCCCTAATACGATTACTGTAAAAGATGCTTATATTGCTTTGCATAAAATACCAGGGGTACATAATATTAAAGTTGGTAAATTTAAAGTGCCTTTTGGGTTAAATACACTTACTAGTTCAAAGCATCTTACATTAATGGAACGCCCTACTACCAGTAACTTTGATAGTGAGAGGCATTTGGGAGCAATGATTTATAGGAGCCACCTTGATAAAAGATTATCATGGCAAGCAGGGTTCTTTTATCCTAACCAAGATAAGAATTTGTATAAAGGCGATGGTTATATGCTTGCTACTAGAGTATCTGGGCTGCCAATTTATGATGTAGATAATGAGAAATATACACTACTGCACCTGGGGGTTTCGTTAGTCCATAGTTATCATAATAACGAAAGCTTTGGCGTTAAAAATAGACCGGAATCACATTTAGCTCCAAAGTATTCTTCTTTTAGTATAAAATCTGTAAAGTTTAGTAATCTGGCTAATTTAGAATTGTCATATATATATAATCGTATGTCTTTTCAAACAGAGTATCATTATATGCATTTTGAATCAAGCGGTAGCACTTCTACAGATAACAATATTCACATGATGACATATTATGGAACATTTAGTTTTTTCTTAACGGATGATCATCGTTCATATTCGAAAAAGAATACTTATTTTGGAAATGTGAAGCCAACAAATAATTATGGTAAAGATGGCTGGGGAGCAATAGAATTAGCGGCTAGATATTCTCATGTTGATGGAGATGAAGATAGGTATGTTTATGGTGGTGAAATGAATAATATAGCTACAGGTGTAAATTGGTATTTAAACCCAGCAATGAAATTTGCGTTTAATTATATTCATTCAATGAATCCTGCTTTGAATGGTTCAGCAAATATTTATCAAATGAGATGTCAAATAGCTTTTTAGTATAAAAAGTATTGTATCTTTGCTTTTAATAATTGAAAATTAAAAGAAGCAAAAGTATCTAAGGCCTGAAGGAAAAGAAAACTTTTTATTCAGGTTTTTTGTTTTTGCAGTAATCACAATTATGATTCAAGTCTGGTGATAAATGGATTTTATGAATCCAATAGTAGAAAAATAATTATTAACCCAATAGGGAATGATTATTTTTTTTCATGTGACATACACCTGCATGTTGGTATGCAAGTGTTACCTAATTAATGCATTATAGAATATGAAAGCTAATTTTATCTTATTATTTGTCCTTATCTCGTTTGTTTCAGCTGCACAGTATAAAGAGCTTGGTGGTGGTTATAGGATAGAAAATTCTGAAGAAACCTTTAGCATGATTGCCCGAACTAGGATACAGCCTAGGTGGGATGTTATGTATAACGGTAGTGATAGTTCGTTAACAAATATGGCGAAAATTGCAAGAGCAAGACTAAAATTTGATGGCTATTTTTATAATAGAAATTTGAGATATAAAATAGAATATGATGTTGTAAATGGTTACGTACGTGATGCTGTAATAAAATATAGAATGGGTAATTTTGATATTTGGTTTGGACAAACAAAATTGCCAAGTAATCACGAGAGGCTAGTTTCTTCTGCCAACCTACAATTGACAAATAGGTCCATTTTTAATAATGCTTTTACTTTAGACAGAGATATCGGATTTCAACTTCATCATAAGTTTAATGTGGGTAATATGATTATAAGAGATAAATATGCTCTTACAGCAGGAAATGGAATTTTGAACAAAAAATACAATTCGGGGGTATCGAGTACTGGAAAGATTGAAATACTGCCTTTTGGAAGTTTTAAAAAGAAGGGAGAGTATATCACCTCAGATATTTATAAGGAACAAAGTGTAAAAATTATTGCAACAGCATATATCAACTATAATACCAATGCGTATAAGAGTATGGGGCAGGTGGGAGTAGATCTTAACTCAGAATCTGATTTGGTATTAGTTGGTTTTGATTTTCTATTGAAATATAAAGGGTTGTCTGCGCTTATTGAAGCTGCCCATAGGAGTGTTTCTGAAGGAGATGTTGTGGTATATGATAATTTGAATAACTATAAAGGCTCATATTATACTGGCTGGGGTATAAATATACAATCAGGCTATTTATTTGATAATATGTGGGAAATATCTGGAAGGTACTCTATGGTGAATCCCGATAATTTGGCTCAATACCATGATGCTGAGGATTATACCTTGGGAATTAGTAAATATGTAGTTGGGAACAGCCTCAAAATTCAAGCAGATATTACTTTGCGTAAAGAATTTAGCAAAAAGGATGCAATAATAGCTAGCTTATTAATGGAATTGCAGTTTTAATGTATACTTATTCTAATATTCTGCATAATATTATTTTGATTTAAGCCAAGCAAAAGCTTCACTCTTATTGCTAAAGTACTCTATCTCGATATTATATTTTTTTGCGGCTCCCTTATTTGCTATATTCATACTTTGTTTCCCGGTATTATTATCAGGAATTAAAAAAGCAAAATATTTCAGGCCGCTTTCTATTGCTCTAGGAAAGTATACTGAATAAATATATTCTATGATTTCATCAGAAAGAAACTCAAGGGATATAATATTATTTATTTGCTTTGATGAGCTATTGCGTTCTCTTAATAGATGAGTTATTTCAGCAACAGATCTAAAGTCAAAATAACTAATGTCTCCTGTAATTTTCCATATTACGCCCTCGAGATCCTCGTTATAGTATGTTTCTGAATTTTGCATGTATATTTTGGTTTCTCAATTTTGGTTGTGCAAAAGTAGTATAAATTACCGCATATTTGGAATAAACATATATGTAATTATGCTTTTTAGATTAAAAATAATACTATACAAGCTGATGGTATTATTGCCTTCAGCCAGTATAGTATTATATATTTAATTGATATTATGCTTTCTTACCCATGAATGTTTTCATGAATAAGTCAATAAATACACCAACAGCTCCACCAATCATCATAGTATCTGGAAGAATACGGAACCACATCCAACCGTCCATAGCATCAAGGGCTTCACGAGTTCTTGTAAAATAGTATCCAAGTTCAGCAGCAGCTCTAGTTTGCTCCAAACCAATCATCATTGTTGGTACAGAGAATAGTAGTACTCCTAATGTTAATGACCAGAAAGATATCTTACTCAATTTATCATTCCAGATATAACCATTTGCAAGTGCATTTGCTCTTGAAGTCATATAAAGGAATGCTATAGAAACATAACCAAAAGCGCCTAATAGGGCAGTATGTCCGTGAGGCATAATCAGATATGTACCGTGTGAGTAATAAGATATAGTAGGTGTGTTAATAATCATACCAAATACACCAGCTCCAATAAAGTTAAGTACTACCGAACCTGTAATCCACATAAATGGTGTTGTAAAGTCGTTGACTTCACCACCCAAAGCGCGTTTTTCTCGATAGTTTTTCCAGGCTTCAACAACCATAAGAGCAAGAGGTAGAGGCTCCATAGCAGAGAAAATTCCGCCAATTGCAATCCAATACTCATCAAGACCTTGCCACCAGTAATGGTGTCCTACTCCTAAAGTACCTGCTAACATCATTAAGAAAAGCTCGAAGAACATAATTCTTTCTGCTACTTTTTGAGAAACAAGACCTAAAGAAACACTAAAGAATGCTATAGTACCTGCGGCAAATAACTCAAAAGTTAATTCTACCCATAGGTGAATAACCCACCAACGATAGTAATCATCAACAGTAAAGTTAGGCTCAATTTTATGAATAGGCATCATACCTGCAATATATAAAGTTGCAATACCAAATGCTGACCATATAATAGTACCTACAATTGGATTATTTGTTGATGCCTTTTTGATAAGACTAATAATAAGTAAGAACCAGAAAACTAGTCCAATAAGAAGTCCAATATCCCATACACGACCAAGGTTAAGTAATTCACGACCTTCGTTTCCTAACCAGAACCAAGTTTCGCGCATTTGACCAGTAGCACCCATATAAAGACCCGTCATAGATCCAACGGCTACAATTAATAATGCCAACCAAAGTATATCTACTAACCAAGGGAATTTGTGATCTTTATTTGCTATCCAAGGAGCAATTAATAAACCTCCAACTAACCAACCTACAGCTACCCATAGTATTGCTAATTGAGTATGTATAGAGCGAATTACGTTAAATGGTAACCACTCTTGAGGAAAAATAAAATCGTTTGTTGGGTCAGCATAAAGGTGAGCCAAATAAGCTCCTAAAAAGACTTGGACAACAAATAGTAATGAAACTATAGGTACGTATTTTAATAATTTCTTTTGAGAAGGGAACATTTTTGTAATCTTCATAGCAGGCTGTAAATCTTCTGCTTTATCCTTTTTAAGTAAATACTCATAAGTAAGGAAAATTACAACAATAGTTAATACCCATAATAATAGGAATTCCCATAGAGATACAATATGATTATTGTATGATGTGTCCTGATCAACTAATGGCTCAGGAGGCCAGTTATTAGACCATGTTCTTTCAGAGGTAGTGCCTTCTGTACCAGGTCTGATTGATGATGCAACCATTTGCGACCAATCCACAAAACAAGCAATTTTTTGTGCTTCTTCAGTACGGATTACTCCACCTGGGAACGCTCTTTCAGGATCTCCTTCCACAAGCATTTTTGTAAGGTGAATCACATTCTTCTTAAATGCTTCAGCAGAAGCATCAGTATAAGTAACGCCCTCTTCATTTAGCTTTGTTTCTTCATGGAAATCTTGCTTCACTCTCTCTTTTACTGCAGCAGTTTGAATAGCGGTTAAGTCTTTAGCCAATAATCCAAACATCTCTTTTCCGTAATAATCGTAAAGATATACGGCACGATGGTGAAAAAACTCAGTTGAGAAATCAGGACCCATATAGGCTCCCATTCCTAACATTGAACCCCAGTCCATAAGGTCAAATTGTTGGAAATACCCTTTACCTTCAACCACATCGTCGTAAGTGTAAAGCACTTCCCCCGAAGCCGATTTTACCTCTTTGGCTATCGGTGGGACTTCCTTCTGTAGGTTTGCTGTGAAATAAATCAAAGCAGTTACCATGAAGATAGCTATGAACCAAAAGGCCGTATAAAGACCTTTCTTTGTCATAAACTTGTCAAGTAATGTTTGTTTCATAATTATTAAAATTTAATTTATATGTATTGATAATCTCTAGATTATTTTGTATAAAAAGAAGCTAATCTAAAAACTTCTTTATCGTAATTATATGCCACTTTAAAGTAGTATATATTAATAAAAAAAATCAAAATTTCATAATATCCTTATTCTTAAGTTCATTAATACTTGTTGTATTTAAAAAATTAAGTAATTCATCACGAATAGGGCCGTAGGTTTCGTGCAAACTGCAAGGATTTGTACTACTACATTGCTCGTGTCCCATTATACAACCTGTATAGTTTTGCATTCCTTCAACGGCATCTACTACATTTGATAAGTATATATTATTTGGAGATTTAGCAAATACATAACCTCCATCTCTACCTTGCATACTCTTTATAAAACCATTCTTAGACATATCGGTCATTAATCTACGAAGATATTTATCAGGCACATCAAGCTTGTCAACCAAGTACTTGGCAGAAAACACCTGTTTGTCTGAGTTAATCATATAACTCAAAACCCTTAAGGCATAGGTTGATGTCTTTGATAATTTCATTTGCTAATATTTAATAAGAGTAATATGCTACCCTCATGTAGTAGTTTGCAAATATATATATAATTTTGCAAATAGACAGTTTATG
>JAGLDA010000031.1 GCA_023145955.1 Bacteroidales bacterium | reverse complement strand
AAATTAATTGCAAAATAAAGTAATTGTGAGCTTATAATATTCTGATTATAAATTATATAAAGCACTTAATAGTCTCCTTAAAAAGCGCTTTCAAACCTCATTATCGCAAAATTATAAAACTTTTAACCTTTTATTTCTTCAGAAGTTTTATGAAAAAGAGGTGTAGCTGCTTCTATATAGTCTAAAAGTTCTTTAGTGCCTCGTTTGTCCACCGAGGAAGTAATTATTATATGAGGGAGTTCTTCCCAATCTTCAAGGAGAGTTTTTTTGTAGGCTGCAATATTTTTCGCTAATATATTATCCTTTAGTTTATCCGTCTTAGTAAAAACAAGAGTGAAAGGCAATCCGTTTTCACCATAATTTGCTATTAAATCAAGATCTAATTTTTGAGGTTTGATTCGAGAATCTATTAGAATAAAAGTATTCATCAAACTCTCTCTATTATATAGATAGTCGGCTATCATTATTTGCCATTCGGCACGCATCTTTTTAGATATTTTAGCAAAGCCATAGCCTGGTAAATCTACCAAATACCATTCTTCATTAATTAGAAAGTGGTTTATTAGCTGAGTCTTGCCAGGGGTGCCAGAGGTTTTAGCAAGCTTTTTATGATTTGTAATAGCATTAATTAATGATGATTTGCCAACATTAGATCTACCAATAAATGCAAACTCAGGCATGTTCATTTCAGGGCATTGAGTGTATATTGCGCTGCTTTTTATAAAATTTGCGGTTTTTATAATCATAATTTATTTCTTTTTGCCTAGTTTTAATACTAATTAGTTAGGATTAATAATAGGATTGCTTTGTTATGGTAAATTGAATTAGCCAATTCTAAAATATTCTGATTAGCTGTATTGTAGTTTTTATTTGACTGCTATTTTTTTCTTTAATATATAAACTAAATTCTTTCAAAAATAATATTACTAATATGTCGAGCTTTCTTTTTTTCGTAGATATCGTCAACAGTAATAAAAATTCCAGATTCTTCTACATTTCCAAAGCGCTCGTTTATAGCAGTACCAAAATATTTCATTGTGGAGCTTAGGTTCATATATGCATTAACCAACGGAGGGATATTCTCCCCAAGTTTACGAACTTCGGTATTTAAAGTTTTAAAATCAGCAATATAATCTGTTCCTGAAAACATGCTTTTAAACGTATTTATATCAGTTTTATAATTCAATGCCTTAATTGGTGTTATGAGCTTGTCTTTATCACCAAAATTATTATTTAAAAAATAATGGATCATATCTCTAGCCTGTGCATTAAAATTAGGATACATTGTTATTTTACCAAAGAAGTATTTTAAATTAGGTTTATTAATCATTAAGTAGCCAAGTCCATCCCAAAGATTGTCAAGAGAATATAGACCTTGACGAAGATTGTAATTTGGTTGATAAAGAGGTTGCACAAAAGAACGACCTAACTCTATGGTCTTTGGTAGATAATTATTAATAAAATCATCACTCATATTAAATAAGTGAGAAGTAGGAGTGTCAGGTTTGTTGCCACCATTTTTCAATATTTGTTCTCCTTCTAAGAATCTATATCCACCAACAATTTCTTTTCCTTTAGGATCCCATACTAATAACTGCTTAAAAGGGTTTTCAAACGTATCGTATTCATCAATATCTACCTCTTTGCCAGTGCCTCCACCGCCTTCACGAAAACTAATTTCTCGTAAACGTCCAATTTCAAGCATTGTATTTGGAGAGTTGGAGTTATCAATAATAAATAACTCTTTATTGCCATTATTAGTACGACGTACAAATGTATCGTCATTAAGTTCTGATAGTAATAATTTACGCTCTACGGGGGCAAGTATCTCTTTCATGTGCAATATTATTGACTTTGTGCAAAGTTAAAATAAAAATTATAGCAATTACATGCATTAAAATAATTGATATGTGTTAATTAATCTATTTTAACTTAACACCTTGTTTTACTCCAATTTCATATACATGATTTCTAACCCATAATGCCCATTTTCTCTTACTTTTAGTTTCATCAAAAGTAGCGTAAGAGATAGGTTTGCCAAAATGAATGGCTATTTTGGATTTCTTTTGCTTAAAAACTTCTCCAGGGAGAAAAATCATCTCTATATTAGATTTTATACCAAGTTTTTTGCGCCAATATGCAAAATTGTAAAAAAAGTTAGAGTTATAAGCATCAATAAAAGTTGGAATAACATCGCGTTTATACTCTACCGACTTTGCTATAAATGCATGTTTCCATTCAAGATCGCGGATGCCTTCTTTTTGTTTTCGTGAAACTAATCCTGCAGGAAAAAATAAAAGCATATCGTCAGAAGCAAAAGCTGCATTTAGGAGCTTTAAGCTTTTAGTATCTTTTGCATGCTTATTTATTGGAACAAGCATAGGTTTCATTCCTGGCAGTTTCAGTAGTATATCATTTACAGGAGCTTTAATGTCTGGACGAATAGGCGCAATAATAGCCATCATTGCTATTCCATCAAATCCTCCTAAGGGATGATTTGCTACTACCATTTGATTGCCTGATTTTGGTATGTTTTCTACGCCAGTAACAGTAATTTCTACTTCAAAATCTTTAATAGCTCGCTTTGCCCAGTTTACTCCAAACTCATCTCGCCACTTATATATATAATAATTGAACCCATCTACATGCACAATGCGCTCTAATAGTCTAATTAAAAAATTTGGTAAACGTTTATATAATGTTGGGCTCTTCTCCTTTATTAATTTAGGAATATCAATAAATTTTTTCCCGATTACTACTTTTTCATTCATTATATATGCCTCTAGTTTGTATTTGTACAAAAATATTAAAAATATTGAATAAATTATAATTATAAAACAAACTCTATGCTTTTTGATGTAACTATTCTTGGCTCACTTAATTAAAAGGGAAGTAGAATATTTGATAAATAAGGGCTAACCAAAAATTTATCAAGTTTTTTTATTTGCAATCATCCAATCTTCAATAATTATTTTTGGGGCTCCTATTGATAATATTTTTACTGCTTCTTGCTCAAGTAATTCTTCTATTGAATACATTTTTTTAGTCTTTAAGTTTATGGTGTAAAATAACAGTAAATCAAATGAATAGCTCTCACTATATGTTGGTATTTTGTTTGTAGTTATTCATTATGATTCGTCGTAACCAATTAACATTTTATCTATACTGACAAATATCATTAAGAGTTTGTTCAGATAATATAATATTGCTTATCTTTACCGAGTCTAAATAAGAATAGTGTAAAATGCGTTAATATCTGGAAATCAGGAATATATGTATGTTTAGCTATATTTATGACTAAAGAGGAAATAAATTTACAAGAATAATAAATATGAAGTATAATACTGAAAAGGTGCTAGACACCTTAAAAATGGTAAAGCATCCAGAAACAGGCAAGGACATTGTAAGTCTTGGCATGGTTGAGGATATGGAGATTACCGACAATAAGATTAAGTTTTCATTGGTAATTAAGAATAGCAAAGATCCATTTGCTAAATCATTAGTTAAAGCTTGCGACCGTACTTTAAAATTCTATCTTGATGAAGATATGGAAGTTGAGGTTATAGAAAAAGTTAAGCATTTTGAGGCAGCAGCTTTTAATGCTCCTCCAAAACCATTTTCAGGGGTTACAAATATTATAGGAGTAGCTTCTGGTAAAGGTGGAGTAGGTAAATCTACTGTTGCGGCTAATCTTGCTGTTTCGTTGGCAAAAGCTGGAGCTACAGTTGGTTTATTGGATGCTGATATTTATGGACCATCTGTGCCTTTAATGTTTGACCTTGTAGATGCAAAGCCTATTGCTACTAAAGAGGGTGATAAAACATGGATTGAGCCAATTGAGAAGTATGGTATAAAACTTATGTCTATTGGATTTTTTGTTGATCCTGATAAAGCTCTTATTTGGAGAGGCTCTATGGCTACAAATGCTCTTAACCAATTTATAAATGATGGTAAGTGGGGCAAACTTGACTATGTAGTTATTGATATGCCTCCTGGAACTGGCGATATTCACCTAACATTGGTTCAGGCTATTGGTATTACAGGGGTTGTAATTGTTAGTACACCTCAGCAAGTTGCTTTGGCTGATGCTCGTAAAGGTATTTCAATGTTTGAACAAAAAGATATAAATGTACCTGTATTAGGTCTTGTTGAAAACATGGCTTATTTTACTCCTGAAGATTGCCCTAATAATAAGTACTATATTTTCGGTAAAGATGGAGCTAAGAATTTAGCAGAAAAAATGAATGTGCCATTATTGGGTCAGATTCCATTGGTACAGGGAATTATGGAGGCTGGTGATAGCGGACAACCTGTTGCTCTTGATGGAAATAATCCTATGGGTAAAGCTTTCCGTGACTTGGCAGCAAACGTAGTAAAACAAACAGAGATAAGAAATAAAGAGATGGCGCCAACAACTAAAGTTGTAATGGATCCTAACGCTTCATGCTCTAGCTAAAAATATATTATTATGGAAGCTCAAGAAAGAATAGAAATTGAAAAGAAAGTTCTAAATGTTATTGATCAGGTTCGCCCATATTTGGTTGCTGATGGTGGCGATATAGAATTTGTTCGCCTTACAGATAATATGGAAGTGCAAGTGGAATTAAAAGGTGCTTGTGCTAGCTGCTCAATGAGTATTATGACCCTGAAAATGGGAGTGGAGCAAGCTATGATTAAAGCTATTCCTGAGATAAAAACTGTAGATGCTATAAATCTAGGTTATTAATTTGTCAGTATTCAGTCGGCAGTACTCAGTATGAAGTACTGCTGACTGTAGACTGCTAATTGTAGACTGAAGGCTGCTAACTGAAGACTGAAGCCTGCTAACTGAAGACTGAAGCCTGCTAACTGTAGACTGAAGCCTGCTAACTGTAGACTGTAGACTGC
>JAGLDA010000030.1 GCA_023145955.1 Bacteroidales bacterium | reverse complement strand
CCGACTGAAGACTGCCGACTGAAGATTGAATCCAATACTAATATAAAAACGGACACTAACCACTAACTCCAAAATGTTACTTTCAAAGTCCTCAACTTACGGAATTCGTGCAGTATTATACCTTGCTTCAAGGTGTGAGCCTGGTAAACGGTTTGGGGCAAAAATAATTGCTAGTGAGTTGAAATTACCAGAGGCTTTTCTTGGAAAAATATTGCAAGACCTAGTTCGTAAAAAAGTTATTTCATCAATTAAAGGTCCAAAGGGAGGTTTTTTTATTACTCCTGAATCCTTATTGCTCCCTGTAATAAGCATTGTTGAGGCTATAGATGGCACAGAATCATTTCATTCATGTGGAATGGGACTCAGTGAATGTAATGATGAAAAACCTTGCCCAATTCATAAAGAATATGGCCCCCTTCGAGATGGCTTTTTTAAAATATTATCGGATAATACAATTAGAGATTTCAAGAAAGATATTAAAGACGGAAAGTCATTTGTTATTTCGTAATTATTACTTAAGTTTTTTAAATTTTTCACATACTCTAGTTTGCATATACAGTATTAAATCATGTTCTAATCTTTTATTTATCTTTGTTGCGAAATAATTCCCAATAATAGATGTAAACTTATACAAAAGTGCATAATAATTTATAATAAGCTTATGAAGATATTTTCTACGTTTTTACTAATTCTTCTTTTTCTAAAAGTTGGATACTCACAAAATAAACCAATGGTAGGTTTAGTTTTAAGTGGCGGTGGCGCCAAGGGTATTGCGCATGTGGGGGTAATTCGCGAACTAGAGAAAAAAGGCATCAGGCCTGATGTAATTGTAGGAACTAGTGCTGGGGCTCTAGTTGGTGGCATGTATGCTGCCGGACTTACTCCCGATCAATTGGAGGAGGTTGTAATGAGTGCCGATTGGGATTATCTGATGAATGACGAAATTCATAGAGAAAACCTTTTAATAGGGCAGGGTGATAAGAATAAAACCTCTGTAATTTCTCTGCCTCTTGATGGGTTTAAGCCAGCCATGGTAAATGGATTATTTCAAGGCCAGAATTTACTTACGTTTTTCGAAATAGTTTTGCGTAAGTATAATAAGCCAATGGATTTTGATGACTTAGTTATTCCTTTTAGGTGCGTGGCAACTAATCTAGAAACTGGTGAAGCCAAAATTTTTGAAAATGGTAAGCTTGCTGATGCTATGCGAGCAAGCATGAGTATCCCATCTGTTTATGCTCCATACGAAATTGATGATGAGTTGTATATTGATGGGGGATTGGTGAATAATTTACCTACTGATATAGCGAAGGAACTTGGTGCTGAGATTATAATAGGAGTTGATGTTGGTGCTGTTTTATATAAAAAAGAAGAAATAAATTCTATTTTGCAAATATTAGATCAATCATCCAGTTTTTATAATGCAAGAGTTTCCAAAAAGAACGCCAAATTATGTGATATTTATATACGTCCAGATATTGAAGGCCTTAGTGCTTTATCATTTGGCGATATTGAGTCAATAATAAATAGAGGTGTTAATGCATATAAAGAAGTGGAGGATAAGGTAGATTCTGTTTTTAATAAATACGAACTTACGCCAATAGTATCTATTGATACCCTTAATAATAGAACTATTAGAATTCAATCAATTAATTATGTGTTGGATAGCTATAGGACTATAAAAAGAAGAGCAGCCTTAAATCTGATGAAAGGAAAAATGGACATAGAAACCCCATGTGTTATTACAGAGGATGAGTTTAAACATAAAATTAATAGACTTTATGGCTCAAGATTCTTTAAAAAAATTAGCACCAGTTTTAATGAAGTTGATAGTGGTTATGTGATTGAAATTAAGGTAGAAGAAAAGGTTGATGATGATTTTAATATAGGAATAAGATACGATACTTATTTTGGAATTAACCTTAAAATTGGTGCCAATTTCAGAAATAAATTAATTTACGGATCTTTATTGGAAATGAATATTGTTGCAGGGCAAGCGCCACAACTTAAACTTAGATATACAACTGACCGTGGTTCCGATTATGGAATAGGCACTTCATTTCAGTTTGATAATTTTTTCGCGCATTCTTATCAAGATCACAACGAGGAGTATAGATATAATTATAATCGAATCTTTTGGGATGTTTTCGTTCATCGATATTTTGAGAATAACTATAGAGCTATTTTTGGGGTTGAAGCAGCAGGTTATGGAATTCATAATACACAATCATTTGCCGATTTTCAAGGGTTCTCAAATAATTATGGAAAGGTGTTTGCTGCGATAATTCAAGATTCGTGGGATAGAAATGACTTCCCAACACGAGGTAATAGAATTAAAGGTAGAACCGATCTTATTGTGGATGAAAGAGGTGATCTATCTGTTACGGCATGGCTAAAAGGCACAAAGGTTATTGATATAAATACGAGATGGAAAGTAATTACTTCTGGGTTTTTAGGATTTGGTTCGTATGGTATAAATAATACACTTTTAGAATATCGAATCGGTGGATTAAATCAAAGTAGAATCCAATGGTATAGCCCAATGCCAGGTTTATTGTATTTGGAAGAAGGCGCGGCAAATACATGGCAACTAAGTGTAGCTCCTAGATGGGAGTTTATTGATAATAATTTCATTACCTATAAATTTGCGGTTAGCGCTTTAGATCCCGACTTTGTACTTTTATTTCTAGATGTTAGAAAAATTTATGGAGGAATGTCCTTGGAATATTCGTATAATTCAATGTTCGGACCATTAAGTATCTCCGGTGATTATTCCTTTACTTCTAATGATTTTGGTGCATTTATGAGTTTGGGTTATTGGTTTTAAGATTGAAAATAATTATTTTATTATTATTAAATATATTTAGATGAGAATATTACTGGTTTTGTTATTTATGTTGTCCGTCAGCTTTATTCATGCTCAGGAAAATACTGAGGAATATAAGCAAATAGAATTTTTTAAGCTAAATGAGTCTAACGATTTATTTACTTATTGGTATCAATCTGATAAATATTACACAGATGGTATCCATATGGAATTTGTTCATAAAATATTTAATAATAAGTTGGCAGACAAGGTGTTATTAGGATTTGATACCAAATATAAGGATTTTGGCTTGAGCTTTAATCATGATATGTATACCCCTAAAAATACACAACTAACAACGGTAGATTCTACCGATAGGCCTTATGCTGGGCAACTATATTTTACTTATAAGAAAGTGTCTAATCAGTTTTTTAAAGGTAGGAAACTCAGTTCTTCAATGTCTATGGGAGTTCAGGGGCCAGCAGCAATGGCTGGTAAGGCCCAAAATTTTGTTCACGAAGCTATTAATAATCCTACAGCAAAAGGATGGGATAATCAAATTAGCAATGGTATTATTCTGGATTATGAAGTACAATATATGGGAATGATTCCACTTTGGAGCCCTGTTAATGAACTCCATTATTTTGGAAATGCGCATTTTGGAACCCTAAATATGAGTACAGAAGTTGGCTTTAGATTTAAGTTTGGAAGATACACCGACTCCTATATGAATTACTATGGTATTGCTAATGATAGAAATACTTACGATTTTGAGGCAAGTGATATCGCAAAAATGAATAAGCATAGAAGAAAAATAATTCCAAAGCATATTCGTGAGCAGAGCTTAGAAAAGCAAGCAGATTATTTGAATAAAAGAATGACTCGCAAATTTCAGTTTTACTTTTTTACCGAAGGATCATTGTCATATATTATACACGATGGCTCAGTGGAGGGCAGCTTTATTCAGTTTTCTGATAATATATATGAATACAACTACGATGATTATGACCATACAAAAATACTTGGTAGATATGGTTTTGTATTACAATACTCTCATTTTTATTTAGAATATGCTAGATATTTACAGAATGATTCATTTCAGCATCATGGCGTATTTGGTTATGGAAAAATTATATTAAGTTGGGTGTTTTAAGTTTGGGATTACTTTAGTTTGTCTAAATCAATACCATTATGAACAGCATCATCTAGTTTGTCAAGAAAATTAATATTTGACTCTTTAATTACAGGAAATACGGTTGGCGCTATTAATTTTATTGGTGGGTAAAGGAGTGATTTTTCTTGTGTACTAGGTTTTATTAGCTTTTGTTCCACTTCAAAAGTGGTTAAAATAAAGATAAAAATACTTAGAATAAATGCAACCTTTATAAGGCCGAATACACCTCCAAGTATTTTGTTTATGAATCCTAGTAGTAAAACATTAATGACTTTTTCGAGACTTTTGCCAAAAATCATAACCAAAAATACTACACCTACAAATGTTAAACTAAAGGAAATAATGCTCATATACTCGCTATGAAAGTCAAGCTTTTGTCGTAAGAAATCAGCAGTATAATCAGAAAAGTGTGCAGAAATGTAGATTCCTAAAAGCAATGCAATAAGAGTGGCTAATTCAATAATTAGTCCCTTACTAAATCCTTTATAAGTAAACCATAGTAATGGAATTGCAAGAATTGCATCTAAATAATTCATTATTATTTTTTAGGTTTTATTCGTTTTAATATTTCAGTAGAATAGATGAAATCTAGTAACTCAGGATTATCATTTCCAAGAAAGCTGCTTTTATTTCCCTGCCACCATACTTCACCTTCGTATATATAATTAATATTATCGCCATGTTGTATTACTGAGTTCATATCATGGGTATTAATTACAGTAGTAATATTATATTCTTGAGTGATTTCTTCAATTAAATGATCAATTTTAACACCAGTTTTTGGGTCAAGGCCTGAGTTTGGTTCATCGCAAAATAGATATTTGGGATTAAGAGATATTGCTCTAGCAATTGCAGCTCTTTTTTGCATTCCTCCGCTAATCTCTGAAGGTAGTTTATTGTGGGCCTCTGTAAGACCAACTCTGTCTATGCAAAAATTGGCTCTATCAATTTGTTCTTTGGCATTTAAATCGGAGAACATTAAAAGTGGAAACATTACATTTTCCATTACAGTCATGCTATCAAATAATGCACTACCCTGAAATAGCATGCCAATTTCTTTTCTAATTTCTTTTCTAGCATTCTTATTCATGGTTACAAAGTCTCTTCCGCTATATAAAATGCTGCCATTATCAGGTTCAAATAACCCAACCAAGCATTTTAAGAGTACCGTTTTTCCAGACCCACTTTGCCCTATAATTAAATTCTGTTTGCCTTCTTCAAAAACTAGGCTCACATCTTTTAAAACATGTTTATCGTCAAACGATTTATTTATATTTCTTACATCGATCATCCTAAAATAAGTTTTGTAATTATTAAATTAGAAAGTAAGAGAGCAATGCTTGAATACACAACAGCTTTTGTGCTAGATTTACCCACATCAATAGCACCACCACTAGCATAATATCCATGAAAAGCCGATATGCTTGTTATTAAAAACGAAAAGAAAGTTGCTTTTAGAATAGCGTAAGCTATTTCGAAAGGAACAAACCAATAGTTTAATCCAGAAATAAAATCAATAGATGTAGAAATACCCCACATTACTGCTGCTAGGTATCCACCTGTAATACTCACTATCATACTTAGAATAACGATAAATGGAAAAGATAAAATACCTGCAATTATTTTTGGTAGAATAAGGAAGTTGGCGGAGTTTATGCCCATAATATCTAAAGCATCAATCTGCTCTGTTACTCTCATTGTGCCTATTTGTGAAGCAATACTAGAACCAATTTTTCCTGCCAATATTAAACTTACAATCGTTGGGGAGAACTCTAGTATTACAGATTCTCGCAATCCATACCCCAATGTATAAGCTGGTATTAGAGGGTTTTGCATTTGGTAACCTGTTTGAATTACTAATACTGCTCCAATAAATACCGAAATAATACTTACTATTCCAAGTGAATTTAATCCTATAGCATCTATTTCGTTTATAACTTGGCGTATGAAATAACGATGATTTAAAGGGCGCTTAAAAGCATCCTTTAAAAGGATTAAATATTTCCCAAAATGGTAAAAAAATTGCATAAATTACTTATTTAAAAATACTACCAGTTTAAAATTTTATTAAAATCATAATACTTTGGGTTGTCAATAATAGTTTTTGCACCCTCCCAATCTCCAGGATTGATATATTGTAAACCACATTCAAAAATCATCTTTGCTCGTTCAGATTCAATATTTACTAATCGAGGTTTAATTTTTCCATTTTCATCTTGTACATCTGATAAAAATAACGGAGAAATATTTCCAGTATTATCAGCAGTAACCATGCAAGCTGTATGTCCTGCATCAAAAAGGCGTTTAACACCCATCCCTAACAAACTACAATATACCAAGTCGTAAGCAACTGGTCTAACGCAACGTAATTCATAGCCTAACTCTTGGGGTCTACTTTTAGTATCTAATCCTAACTTCTTTAATTCGCTAGTTAATAGTATGTTAAATACGTGTGCTTTGCTTACAATTCCTAATTCAGGATGCCCATGTTCATCATATTGAAAATTAATTCCTGTGTCTTTAATTTCTTTGTCAGTAAGAAAATGAAATACTCCCTCACTTATAATTATTGCTCCATAATGGATTCCAAGCAATTTGCGTTTCACTATTGTAGAAATCATTAATCTAATGATTTTGTTAATGGTGATTTCAGTCTTATTAAACATTTCAGGAATAATAATCATAGGGAACTGCACTGCCGAGCCTATCCCAAAAGCAAGATGACCAGCTTCTCGCCCCATAGCGCTTATAACAAACCAGTTGCCGCTTGTACGAGCATCTTCATATACCGTATTTGCAATTGATACACCTTCTTCTTTAGCCGATTGGTATCCAAAAGTAGGAATTCCCTCAGGTAAAGGTAGGTCATTATCTATGGTTTTAGGAACGTGAATATTCTGAATCTTAATTTCCTGAGAAATAAGATATTCAGAAATGCGGTTAGCAGTAGAGGCCGTATCGTCACCCCCAAT
>JAGLDA010000003.1 GCA_023145955.1 Bacteroidales bacterium | reverse complement strand
ACGGTATACTTCCGACTTATTAAGTTGTAATGCCCACTGTTTAAATTCTGAAATTTTTCCTGTGGAATATATTCCGGCAACCAATGCGCCCATTGAAGTACCTGCCACTGAAGTTATTTGGTAACCTCTTTTTTCTAATTCTTCAATAACTCCAATATGAGCAAAACCCCTTGCTCCACCTGCCGATAATACCAATGCTACGTTTTTCTTCATAATACCTTTCAATATTTACTAGTAAATATTTTTATAACAACTCGTCCTCAGTACATTACAATAATAACTTTTAGACGCAGATTGCACAGATTAATTATGATTAAAAAGATTTCAGCTTTGCTGAAATAAATCACATTAATCCATAATAATCAGCGTCTAAAAAATAATTACATCTAGTATTAAATCGGCTAATTTTAAGCATATATTAAATATACTGATAGATAATATCCTAGAATTATTTCTTTTTCAATATTCTATAATAAACATAATTTCAATTTATTAAGTGTCACAACTAATTGACGCTTACAAAAACTGTCATGTACTCAGCAACTCGTCAATCTTCTCAAGCAAAGTTTCCCAAAGGTATTTCTTTTTTTCTTCTTTGCAGCCTGCTACCAATTGTTGTTCCTTATTATTGTCAAAATAATCTAAAATTGCATCGGCAATTCTCACAGGATCTACTTCTACTACATAACCAGCAATACCATCAGGTACTATTTCTGGCAGTCCTCCTACCCTAGTTACTATCATTGGTTTTTCAAAATGATAGGCAATTTGAGTTACCCCACTTTGCGTTGCTGTCTTATATGGTTGCACCACCAAATCACAAGCATTAAAATAATCACCAACTTTACCATCAGGAATAAAATCCGTAGCCAATACTAGCTGCTCTTCTATACCTAATTCACTAATTAAATCAAGATATTTTTGCTCATTCGAATAATACTCACCAGCAACAATCAGTTTAATACCCCTTTTACGAATGCGCTCATCAGCCATAGCTTTAAAAAGCAAATCAAGACCTTTATAATCGCGTATAAAACCAAAGAATAGTATGTATTTATCTTCTGGCAATAATTCCAAATTCAACCTAGCTTCTTTCTTACCTTCTGGCTCACCAAAATTATCATAAACAGGGTGAGGAGTGTATATCTTAGGTGTATTTTTATCAAAAGTATTTAAATCATCGAGTACCGATTGCGACATGGAGATAAATCCATCCACCGCACCCACAAAATATTTTGCAAGAATATGGTCGCCAATACGTTTTTCGTGAGGAATAATATTATCAATTATACTTATTACTTTAGTTTTAGTGCCTCGTTTGGCAATACGGGCTACAGTACCTAAGCTAGGCCCCATAAATGGCAGCCAAAACTTAATTATTAATAAGTCAGGATTTATTTTACGAATTTGATTCCCCACAGCAATCCATGAAATTGGATTTACTGAATTTAGTTTCACATCTATATCAAGGTCTTTTGGAGCTGGATCTTCAGAGAACTGCGTTTTACCAGGAAAAAGAAAATTAGGATATTGTAAACTAAAGGTAATGATTTTCACAGTATAGCCTTGTTGCATATATGCACGAGCAATACGTTCGTTATAATTTGCCAATCCACCACGCAAAGGATATGCGCTACCAAGGATTACAACACTTTTTTTAGAATTACTCATCTAAGCCCACCGATTTCTCTATAATATATTCATTACGAATTGAGGAATTTCGTGCTATTAATTCTCCTAAGAAACCCGAAACAAAAAGAGTGGTACCCATCATCATTGCAAGTAAGGCAACAAAGAATACTGGTCTATCAGTCATATGAAATTGATCCATAGCAAACTTAGCAATAGTTAGATAAGTAAATATACCAAGACCAATAATGAATAAAAATATTCCCAAAGTACCAAAAAGGTGCATTGGACGTTTTCCAAACTTAGAAATAAAAGTTATAGTAAGTAAATCAAGAAAACCATTAATAAATCTCTCTAGTCCAAATTTAGAATATCCGTAAGGACGTTTTCTATGTTCTACAACCTTCTCGCCTATATTAGTAAAACCTGCCCATTTAGCCATAGCTGGAATATAGCGGTGCATTTCGCCATAAACCTCCACAGTTTTAATCACATCTTTTCGGTATGATTTCAAACCACAATTCATATCATGAAGCCCAGTTTTAGTAACTCTACGAGTGGCCGCATTATAAAGCTTTGTAGGAATAGTTTTAGAAAGTGGGTCATGACGTTTCTTTTTCCATCCAGAAACAAGATCAAAACCATCTTCAACTATCATTCTATATAATTCCGGAATCTCATCGGGGCTATCTTGCAAATCAGCATCCATTGTAATAACTACATCACCTTGGGCTGCATCAAAAGCTCTATTCAGAGCAGCGGATTTTCCATAATTTCTACGAAATTTAATTCCTTTTATTAAAGGATTTTCCTTTGATAAATCATTTATTATTTGCCATGATTTATCTGTACTTCCATCATCAACATAAATAACCTCATAGGAAAGATTATTATCCTTCATCACTTTCACTATCCAGCTAGTTAATTCTGGCAATGATTCTTCCTCGTTAAAGGTGGCAATTACAACCGATATTTGCATGCTATTTATATTAGTCGAATGTTGTTATTTCTTTCTTTGTAAAAAATGATACTATTAACGCGAGAAGCACTCCTGTTAAGAATGTTACAAAAACAGTAGAAATAGTCATAAATTCAGGAGTCATAAACATAGCCTGCATTTCTATTGCAGCCTCAATTTGCTCTTCTGCCATATTCTGTTTATACATTTCCTCGGCAGCCATTTCCCTAATATTTTCTACCATACCAGGGTCTAATACTGCAAATAATAAATAAGAGTATATTGCTGATATCAACGAATATACTACAGTCATCGAAGTTTGGAATTTAAAAGACTCTCCATAAGTGATTTCGCCACCCATATTTGTTTCTCTATACGAAACCGTAAACTTATAAAACATGAATGCAACAATAGCCAATACTATATAACCTAACTTACTTCTCAGCTGTAGGTCAGATATTGTAGCCCATAAAACCAATGACAACGCAACAGAAATTAGCCCAATATACAATCCAGGTCGCATTGCTAATTTAAAAGTACTATGATCTTTATCCATAACAGAAAATAATTCGTTAATAATACAGCAAAGATATGAAAATATGGCATAAGAAAGAATCTCATTTTTCTAAATAGAAGGATATATTTATAGACCTATTTTAGCTACGAAAAACATTATGAAGTTTTAAAATTTGTTCAAGAACCATATCCTCTTCTGAATTTAATATTTCATAGTCAGAAATATCAATAATTCTACCTTGAAGCCACTGGCTATTTATCCTACTTTTTACCTGTTCTTTTGTTACATCATCTCTATTAATCACTCTTTTAATACGCTCTTCGTCAGGCGCTGACACACAAATAGTTTTATCAACATACTTATGGAAACCGGCATCAAAAAGAATAGCCGCTTCAAGTATTACATAATTAAAATTTTGCGCTTTTTTTTCTGCAACCCATTTTTCAAAGTTTAATAACATCTCAGGGTGAATTATACTATTAAGGTATTTTAGTTCATTAGAATTACTAAAAACAATTTCTGCAAGCGACGCTTTATCTATATCGCCATTATCAAAGAATACGTTATTCCCCCATTTATTATATAATTTCTTCTTAACTCTATTAGTAATAAGCACTTTTTTCGCCTCATCATCAGCAAAAAAAACAGGAATACCTAATGCGGAAAAAACATTTGCGATTGTTGTTTTGCCACTTCCTATGCCCCCTGTTAACCCAATTTTAAGCATAATTAATCAATAATTATATATTCTACACTTTCAGCACTTAAACGAATATTATCTGCACCTTCAGGAATATGTGATAAATTAACTAGCAATTTCTTTTTATGAAGCATATCAAGGCTATCAATCCTTACTGAAAGATTGAAAGAAGTATCAACAAAAAGTTTGTAATCAGGCAGAGGCATTGAAAAAATAATATCAATACTTTTAGGAAATAATTTCGCTTTAAGATCTGGTATATTCGTTAACAAATTAACTTTTTTAGTAATTGTAAACTCAGAATACTTTGCTACTCTTTGATTAACATGCACTTTTGAGATGCTATATTTTAGATATTTCTGGGCTTTCAGTAATAAATCATTGCTGTAATTTTCCTTCAGATTTTCAAGCTCTATATTTCTAGTAGAAACATAACTTAGGCTATTAACTTCTGACGAAGGCCCCGTGACAGTAACTATAGAAGGAGTAATTATTGGGTCTCCATAACTAACATATCCTTCACTATAAGCTATATTGGCATCAAAATGCACAGGAATGTTTTTTGTAACTATACTATCAAAGACAAAATAGATAGAATCAGGAATAAAATCCTTACCCACATCATCAACATTAAGTTGATTAACTATATTATATCTGAAAGATTTTGTAGCAATAGAAGCAACAAATCTACCAAACTTAGTTTTGCGAAATTCTATATCTTTCAAATCAATATTTACAGATTTATTTTCAGAAAGGGCTACAGAAGCTAGTTCAAATCCTTTAGCTTCAATATCCACAGATATATTTTTTGAAGGATTATTCACAAGAACCAAACCTTTTGGGAAATTTGAATAAGATACGGGAAACTCTACCCTTTCGGTATAATTATCGCTCATTGTCATAATAAACCAAATAAGTGATGCAATAATTAAACTTATAGAATATACCTTAATATCTATTGTAGAAATCGCTTTCCGTATTAAACCCCAAACTATAGTATGTTTATTTGTCATAAAAGCAAAAGTAATACAAAATTTCAGAGATTAAAAAATAATGTACATTTGCACTATATTGTTATTGAACAAACAATTTTTATACTAATTATTAAGTATTATTAATAATTACAAAATAAGCCATCTATCATTATTTATAATAACTGATACTACGGCATACAAACACAACAACATGAGCTACAAAATTTTAGTACTGGCAAAACAGGTACCCGACACAAGAAATGTGGGTAAAGACGCCATGAAATCTGATGGTACGGTAAATCGTGCTGCGCTACCAGCAATATTTAACCCTGAAGACTTAAATGCATTAGAATTTGCATTAAGAGTAAAAGACAAGAAAGGTGATGCTGAGGTTATTATAATCACTATGGGACCTCCACGTGCTGCTGATATTATAAGAGAAGGCATGTATCGTGGAGCAGATAAAGGAGTATTAATAACTGATAGAAAATTTGCTGGATCAGATACATTAGCTACTTCCTACGCTATATCTCTTGCCGTTAAAAAACTCGCACCTTTTGATATGGTGGTTGCTGGCCGTCAAGCAATTGATGGCGACACTGCCCAAGTTGGGCCACAGGTAGCTGAAAAACTTAATATCCCTCAAATAACCTATGCAGAAGAATTTATTGGGTTTTCGGGAAAAAAGATTCAGGTAAAGCGTAGACTTGAAAGGGGTATTGAGATATTAGAAGCTGAAGGGCCAGTATTAATAACTGTACATTCAAGTGCTGCAAATTGTAGAGTAAGAAATGCTAAGCGTGTTATGAAATACAAATATGCACGCACAGAAATAGAGCTTCAAGAGGCAGCCGAAGATTATATAGAAATGCTTGAAAATAGACCATATTTACAAATAAAGCAATGGTCGGTAACAGATCTAAATGCCGATGTAAGTTTATTAGGTCTTAGTGGCTCTCCTACTAAAGTAAAAAAGATAGAGAGTGTAGTTTTTACTCAAAAAAACAGCACTACATTATCTTCAAGTGATTCGGATATCAATAAATTAATAAAATCATTAATCAGCAGCCACGTTATAGGCTAGCATAAATTTTAAAATCGATGAGTAAAAATATATTCGTTTATTGCGAAATTACAGAAGAAGGCCACGTTGCTGATGTAAGTCTTGAACTATGTTCTAGAGGATACAAATTAGCAAAAGAGCTTGGGGTAGAGCTAAATGCTATTGCCATTGGAAACAACCTAAATAATGTTGCTGATGAGGTATCTGCTTTTGGGGTAAATAATTTATACCTAACAGAAGATGAGAAGCTCTTTCCGTATCTAAATATGCCACATAGCAATATTGTGAGCAAAATATTAAAAGAACAAAAGGCTGATATTGTTTTATTTGGTGCAACATCCATTGGTAGAGACCTAGCCCCTAGAGTTGCTTCTACATTAAAATGTGGACTTACAGCGGACTGTACTTCATTGGAGATTGGTGACCATTATGTAAAGAAGACAGATACAACCTATAAAAATCTATTATATCAGATTCGCCCAGCATTTGGAGGAAATATTGTAGCTACAATAATAAATCCAGACATGCACCCTCAAATGGCTACCGTGCGAGAAGGAGTAATGAAATTGGAACCTCTACGTAAGAAAATAAAACCTGAGGTAATAAAATTAGATGTAAATAAATATGTATCAAAGTCTGACTTTGCTATTAGCATTATTGACCGTCAGATAGAGGCACAAAAAATAAATATAAAAGGTGCTCAGATTATTATTGCTGGCGGGTATGGCGTTGGTTCCAAGAAAAACTTTGGATTACTAAATCAACTTGCTGAATTATTAGGTGGTGAAGTAGGCGCTTCAAGAGCAGCAGTGGATGCTGGCTATGCAGAGCATGAGCGACAGATTGGACAAACAGGCGTTACAGTACGCCCAAAACTATATATTGCTTGTGGAATATCAGGAGCCGTACAACATACTGCGGGTATGGACCAATCGGCACAAGTTATTTCAATAAATATAGATGAGGAAGCACCAATTTCTAATATTGCTGATTATAATATTATAGGAACAATAGAGAGTGTTATCCCTAAGATGATAAAATATTATCGTAAAAACTCAAAGTAATAATTAAGGCATATTTTTAGTTAAAATAATAAATAGAAAAAATGGCAAACTATTATAATAATAACGAACATTTACAATTCCACTTAGAGCATCCTATGATGAAGAAAATTGTGGAATTAAAAGAAAATAATTTCAGCGATAAGCATGAATTCGATTATGCGCCAATCGATTTTGAGGACACCATGGATAACTATAATAAGGTATTGGAAATTATTGGTGAAATTTCTGGTGAAATAATGGCAAATAACGCTGAGGAAGTTGACCGTACTGGAGCAACATTGGTAGACAATCATGTGGTATATGCTAAAGGAACACAGGAGAATATTGATGCTATAATACAAGCGAAATTATTTGGCATGTCATTACCACGTAAGTATGGTGGGTTAAACTTTTCTATGGTGCCTTATGTAATGGCAGCAGAGATTGTAAGTAGAGCAGATGCAGGCTTTGCTAATATCTGGGGACTTCAAGACTGTGCTGAAACAATTAACGATTTTGGGTCTCAGGAACTTAAAGACAAATACCTTCCACTATTTAACGAAGGAGCAACTGCTGCAATGGATTTAACAGAACCTGATGCAGGCTCAGACTTGCAAGCAGTGCAACTAAAGGCACATTATGACCAAGAAAAAGGTAAATGGTTTCTAAATGGTGTAAAGCGCTTTATTACTAATGGCGATGCTGATATTTCATTAGTATTGGCAAGAACAGAATCAGGAAAAGATGCTCGTGGTTTATCTCTGTTTATATACAATAAGGCAGATGACAAAATGATAGTACGACGTATTGAAAATAAACTTGGTATAAAGGGTTCGCCAACTTGCGAGCTAGTTTTCAAAAATGCACCTGCTGAGATTGTCGGAGATCCAAAATTTGGATTGATAAAATATGTAATGTCATTAATGAATTCTGCCCGTTTAGGAGTTGGTGCGCAAGCAGTAGGCCTTGCTGAGGCCGCTTATGGTGAGGCAATTAAATACGCAAAAGAAAGAGAGCAATTTGGTAAACCTATTATTAAATTCCCTGCTATTTTTGAGATGCTAAGTAATATGAGAGCAAAAACAGATGCTATTCGTTCAATGCTATACGAAACAGCTCGTTTTGTAGATATGTACAAAATTTACGACAATATTTCTAAAACCAGGAAGCTAAGTAGTGAGGAGCGAAAAGAAATGAAGAGCTATCAACGACTTTCAGATTTATACACACCTTTACTTAAACTTTTTGCTAGCGAATATTCTAATGAAATTGCATATGATTCTCTTCAGATTCATGGTGGCACAGGGTATATGAAGGATTTTCCAATAGAGCGAATATTCAGAGATGCAAGAATTACAAATATATATGAAGGAACATCACAACTCCAGGTTGTGGCTGCAATCAGAGGAATTGGAAACAAATCTTACCTGAAAATGATTAAGGAATATGAGAATATTGAAGTAGCTCCAGAATTGGAATACCTTAAAAAGATATTAGTGAAACTAACTAGGCATTTTGCAAATATATCTATTACCGTTTATAATGAAGACGACAATGAATATGTAGATTTTCACGCTCGTCGCCTTGTGGAAATTGCTGGTTATCTAATTATTGGATATTTACTTCTTTTAGATGCAAATCGTGATATTAAATATAAGAAATCTGCTGATATCTTTATCAAGTATGGTAGAGCTAATATTACAAAAAACATTAGTTATATTAATAATTTCTCACTTAGAGATATTAGTGATTTTAAGATGTAATAATAAAAAACATATATGAATTTTAACGAAGCAATCTCTTAAACAGATTGCTTCGTTTTTTTTATATAAAATTTAAAATCATCATTTTAATCTTATTAGAAAAAATATTGTTCATTTACCCTTCTTTCTAAGTATCTTTGTGCATAAATTAATAAAATTGTTCATGGATAATAAAAAAACACTCGTTGTTGGTGCAAGTACCAATGAAAGCCGATACTCCAATATGGCTACTAATCTACTTATTAATTATGGCCATAGTGTATATGCTTTTGGCTTAAAAGAAGGCTTGATTAATAATATACAAATACATACCCAATGGCCAGAGAAAGGAACTATAGATACTGTAACTATGTATATTGGAGCTAAGAATCAAGAAAATTATTTTGATATAATAAAAACCTTAGCTCCCAGAAGAGTAATTTTTAATCCTGGGACAGAGAATTATGAATTATCAGAAAAACTTAAAAACTACGGTATAGAGGTGGTCGAAAACTGCACTTTAATTATGCTCAGAGGTGGAATTTACTAATACTAAAAAATATTTATAATTTTATGAATTCATTTATTAAAACCATTGCAATTAGCATTATTTCATTAATCGTACTATCTTGTACTACTCATAAATCAAATATCGATGATGGAGTTGTATATTGGGTAAATTCATACAAAACACAATGTGTAGGAGTAGCTCCAATGCAGTGTATGATGGTGCAAAAAGGAAACACCTTTAGTGATGATGCTTGGACTAATTTTTATAATAATATAGAAGGATTTGATTATAAACCTGGTAGCATATATAAACTAAAACTAAAGGTAGAAAAAATTGAGGATAATAAAGTAGCTGCTGATGCATCAAATACAAAATACACTTTAATAGAAGTAATTGAGAAGAAAATTGACCTTCGGTTAAGATTAACTGATATTTGGGTTTTGGAGAGAATTTATGATAATAATAAAACTGAGTTAATAAATATTCCTACGCTTAAAAAGATGCCATATATTGAAATTAAAGTAAGCACAAAATCAGTTATGGGCTTTGATGGATGCAATAATTTTAATGGAAAGATTGGCTCTATTTCCGAAGATAAAATAGAAATTAAAGATATTGCTAGTACCAAAATGATGTGTATGGATATGCAACTAACTGATTGTTTTAACAAAACAATAACATTAATACATAAATATACTATTGAGGATGGCAAACTTAATTTTAAAAATAAAAACGAAGAAACCATTATGGTTTTCAGAAAAGTAGACTAAATGATATGAGCAATAGAAAGGATACATTTATAGCATTAGATTTTGAATTAGCAACAGGGATACGCAACAGTGTATGCTCTATAGGGATTGCTGTTTTCAAAAAAGGAAAGCTTGTTAATGAGTATTATTCGCTAGTAAAGCCACCAAAAAACGAATATCATTGGGGAAATAGCAGGGTGCATAAGATAAAATCAAAACATACAAAGGACTCTCCTACTTTTGAAGAAATATATCCAGAAATAAAAGCTATTCTGCAAAACACTAAAGTAATGGTAGCTCATAACGAAAGCTTCGATAGAGATGTGCTGGAGAAAGTTATGGCATATTACGGATTACATTATAAAGAGCTTAATTTACCAGAACCGTGGGAAGATACCGTTACAATATTTCAAGAAAAAGGTACTGAATCAGCAAAGCTTAAGAACTTATGTAAGGAATATGAAGTAGAAATAGTTCCTCATAATGCCTTGGAAGATGCTAGGGCATGTGGCTTACTATACCTATTAAGATAATTTTGATAAAAACTTGCAACTTTTAACAAATAGTAATTAACAAAAAGCATTACTTTTGCTCGCTGATGAAAATACTAGACTGGTACATAATTAGGAAATTTTTAGGAACATTCTTTTTTACATTAGGATTGATAATCTTAATTGTAATTATTTTTGATATTTCCGAAAAAATTGATGATTTCATAAATAATGAAGCACCACTAAAAGAAATTATTTTCTCATATTATATTACGTTTATTCCTTTCTTTACTAATATGTTTAGTCCACTGATCACATTTATTGCAGTGGTATTTTTTACATCCAAAATTGCTTATAATACAGAGATAGTAGCAATATTAAGTAGCGGCATAAGTTTTAGAAGATTATTAAGGCCATATTTAATCTCTGCTACACTTATTGGGTTACTCTCCTTTTACTTAGCAAACTTTCTTATTCCTACTACCAATAAAATAAAGAAGGATTTTGAAGATACTTATATCTGGATGAAAAAATATAATACTAGTAAAAATATCCACCTACAAAATAAGCCTGGAGAACTACTTTATGTTGAGAGCTTTAACAATAGAATAAATACTGGATATAATTTTACTTGGGAAAAATTTGAAGGGCAGAATTTAGTTTTTAAACTTAAATCTAAGACAATAAATTACGACTCTGCAAACAATCAATGGGATATAATTAGATATAAATCAAGAAAAATAATTAACGATTCGACTCAAATTTTTGAGTCTGGCGATACATTAGTTGCTAATTTTAATATTATACCAAGAGACTACTCCAATAAAGTAGTAAACATGGAGGTAATGGATTATTATGAACTTAACGATTTTATTGCCAAAGAAGAAATTAAAGGATCT
This sequence comes from Bacteroidales bacterium, assembly GCA_023145955.1. Taxonomy (GTDB): domain Bacteria; phylum Bacteroidota; class Bacteroidia; order Bacteroidales; family UBA1556; genus UBA6267. The sequence goes on along the minus strand of JAGLDA010000003.1, from coordinate 21,308 downwards.
GAAAATATTAAATTTTACTATGTTGAAAAACATCGAAGAGTAGCTTTCCCATTTGCTACTTTGATATTAACAGTAATTGGAGCAGCCCTTTCTAGCCGTAAGCTAAGAGGAGGAATGGGAATTCATTTAGCCGTAGGTATTACTCTAAGTTTCACTTACATTATATTTATGCAGATATCCACAGTATTTGCTACTTTTGGTGCTCTATCGCCACTAGTTGCTGTTTGGATTCCAAATATGGTTTTCTTTCTTATCGCTATTTATTTAGTTAGGATAGCACCAAAGTAAAACACATTTATTGAATATATTTCTATTTCTGAAATATATTAAAAACACATCGAGTTTAAAATCAAATGATATAATGCAATTATTTTTTTAGACTTAGAACATTTTAAAAACTGATTAATTTCAGATAATAATAGATAGAAAAAACATTACATTTGAGGTCGAAAGAAAACACATATAAAATAACACATAAACATATAATCTAAATGAATTTACACGAATATCAAAGTAAAGAAATTTTAAAATCTTATGGTGTATCCGTTCCTCTAGGGTATTTGGCATACTCACCAGAAGAAGCTGTAGAAGCAGCAAAGAAATTAACAAAAGAAACTGGATATGAAATTTGGGCAGTAAAAGCTCAAGTACATGCTGGTGGCCGTGGAAAAGGTGGCGGAGTAAAAATAGCTAAGACTATTGATGATGTAAAAATGCATGCTAAAAATATTTTAGGAATGCAATTAGTTACACCTCAAACTACCGCTGAAGGTAAACTAGTTCGTAAGATTTATATCGAGCAGAACATCTTTTATGATGGTCCTTCGGATATGGCAGAATTCTATATGAGTGTAATGCTTCATCGCGATAGTGGTAAGAATATGATTATGTATTCTCCACGAGGCGGTATGGATATTGAGAAAGTTGCTGAAGAAACTCCAGAATTTATCTTTACTGAAATCATTGATCCTAAGGTAGGCATTATGCCTTTTCAAGCTCGTAGAGTAGCTTTTAATTTAGGTTTATCAGGTAAGGCTTTTAAGGAGATGACTAAGTTTGTAACTGCTCTTTATAGTGCTTATGACGGTTCTGATGCTTCATTATTTGAAATTAATCCTGTAGCTAAAACTAAGGACGATTTAATTTATGCTGCTGATGCAAAAGTTAGTATTGACGATAATTCTCTTTACCGTCATAAAAACCTTGCTCATATGCGCGATTTTGACGAAGAAGATGCTACAGAAGTAGAAGCTAGTAAGTATGACCTTAACTTTGTTAAGCTTGACGGTAATGTTGGCTGTATGGTTAATGGTGCTGGACTTGCAATGGCAACTATGGATATCATTAAAATGAGTGGCGGAGATCCTGCCAACTTCCTTGATGTTGGAGGTACTGCAAATGCAGAACGTGTGGAGCAAGCTTTTCGAATCATCCTTCAAGATCCTAACGTAAAAACTATCCTAGTAAATATATTCGGTGGTATTGTACGTTGCGATAGAGTTGCTAATGGTATTGTACAGGCTTATAAGAATATTGGTGATATTAATATCCCAATTATTGTTCGTCTACAAGGTACTAATGCTGAAGAAGGAAAAGATATTATTGATGCTAGTGGTCTTAAAGTATTCTCGGCAATAACTCTTAATGATGCTGCTACTAGAGTTAGTGAAGTAATGGCTTAATATTAAGTCTTATAAAATATATCAAACCATCTAGAAGAAATTCTAGATGGTTTTTTTTTGAATTATTTTTAAATAATAACCATATTATTATTGATTTTAGATGAAAATAAAACTTAAAAAAATAATTGGTTCAGGGCTAAAAATTGTCATTGGGAGTTTATTAATTGGCTTAGCATCTTTCTATATTGAACGAAATTATAGTATTTTCCCATCAATTCAAACCCCATATCACTAATTCTTATGGCATGTTGGCTCATATTTTATATATATAATTTTATATCATTACCAAATAAGCAAAAAGGCAATAAACTAGTAACCAATGGTGTATACAAATATGTTCGACATCCAATGTATATGGCATTCATGGTTTTTTTCTACTTACACAAAATTTGAATCAAACCTACAGATATAAATTGTTTATATTTCACGTATTATGCGTTAAAAATTATTTCCACTGCTTTGGCTATGCAAAGAATTTTTGCCTTGAATACAAGTAACGCTTTGCGTTCATGAATACAATTAATATCAACAAAATTGAATAAATATATTCCAATTTATTTGTCAGCAGATTTAAATCATAATTGGTATTAAATATTGCTGTATATTTTCAATCAATAACAATATTTATAGAACAAATTATCAGCATATATATTGCAGACAAGATTGTAGAGAAGGAAGAGGGTTTTGTATTAAAATTATTTAGAGAAGAGTATTCTAAAAAAACAAAGAAATTTATTCCTTTTATTTATTAAAAATAGTTTCTATTAAGAATACAAATTGGTACAAAACAAAAAATACTACTAATCTGGATACTCAATTCTAAGATGGTAAATATTCAATAATTTCTTCTTAAAAATCTTTTTTACCGTATTTATTTCTCGTAGGCTTATATTTGCATTATTATACTGCCCTTGATCAAGCTGACTCTTAATAATTGAATCTACAAGCTCACTAATAGACTTTGCATCAGGCATTTTAATACTACGAGAAGCAGCTTCAACCGCATCAGCCATCATAAGCACACATGTTTCTTTAGAATAAGGTATAGGCCCATGGTAAGTAAACTCCTTAAGCTTAAACTCCTCATCTGGCATTTCTTTAAGGTGCATTCTATAAAAATACTCCACCCTTTTTGTACCATGGTGTGTACGTATAAAATCTATTATTTGATTTGGCAAATTATAACTCTTCGCTATTTTCACTCCTTGAAGTACATGTGCAAGAATTATTTCAGCACTCTCCTTATAGCTAAGCTCATCATGTGGGCTATAACCTCCACTTTGATTTTCAGTAAAAAACATAGGATTATCCATTTTACCAATATCATGATACATTGCCCCTGCCCTAACTAACAGTCTATTAGCACCTATTGCAACAGCAGCTTCTTCTGCCAAATTAGACACCTGAATACTATGATTAAATGTGCCTGGCGCTATTGTCGATAGTTTTCTTATTAAAGGATTATTTGTATCAGCATATTCAAGAAGTGAAACATCTGTTACCATTCCGAATAGTTTCTCAAAGAGATATATTATTGGAGTGGCAAGCAAGGTTAGACCGGCCGAAATTGCAAAGTAAACGAACACACTAAATTCCAAATTCATTATGTTTGTCTCAGTAATAAGCTCTAGACCCAAATAAATTAACGAATATGATAAAAAAACATAAAGTGCTGAAAAGAAAAACTGTGAACGTTTATGTAATTTAACCACACTTATTATAACCACTAAGCCCGTCATTAACTGCAGAAAGATAAATACAAAGCTATTGGGAACCACAAAACTAATGAGAATAATTGTAGTAATATGCACGATTAAAGCCAAGCTAGTGTCGTAAAAAGCACGAATTACTATAGGTATAATCATTATTGGTATTAGCAATGCCAAAGAATTATCATAAACTACAACAAGCCTAGTAATAGCAACCATACTTATAAGAAGTATAAAAATCATTATTAGGTTCTTACTATCTTCAAATATCTCAGGTCTAAAGAATAACAAAAACAGACCAAATGCAACCAATGGAAAACTTACCAAAATAATTTTTCCAATATACAATCCTAAATTTGAAGATCTAGATCTATTTTGAAAATCGATACGTAGTGATTCTAATATCTTATATACTCCTGGGCTAACAATTTCTCCTTTACTTATAATATGTTGCCCTCGCAATATCATTCCTCTATTGGGAGAAATATTATCAAGGCTATACTCAAGCTCCATTTCAGTTTTTTTCTTATCAAGAAAAACATTGGTTGCAAGATGATTATGAAGAAAATTTGTTATAAACTCTCTTTCAATATCATTACTGTTTTTTAGCTCTTGAAGAACATATAAGAAAGCAGTTTTGGGAGAATAAAAATAATTTAAGAATGCCTCTTTTGCGATATTATTTCTCAATACATACACAATCACATCATCATGGTTTTCAGGAATTCCACTGGGAAGTTTTATTATTCCCGTTTGATAAACATTAGTAGATATATTTACACATAATTGTTTATTTTCACTAAAGGACTCTCTATTTCCAAGTCCATAAGTTTGAAGCCATAATGTATCAAAACTTGAAGAAATAGAATTAAGTATTTTTTTTGTTTTTTCCTCATCAAAAGTAAAGTATAGTTTCGAATTACCCTTAATATCTTCTTTCTCTTTGGCAATCTCTAAATCAGATTTCTTTATTGCAAAATCTACTGGAGATTCCATATCTTCATAAAGCCACGGTCTTCCTTCTCTATACTCATATTTAAACTTGGTGCTTTCTGGAAATAAAAGCACAATTATTACCATTGTAGCAATAAATATCAATACTTTATATATCTCTGAATAGTAATTCCGTATGTTTTCCAAAAGTTTTTTCACGTACACAAAGATAATTGCTTTGAATGATATAATAAATCATCAAAAATTATAGTTATTAACAAGAAGATTTTAAGAGTGTTGTATAGTAATATATACAGGTATAGGTACTAAAAATGGAATAAACTACTAACAGCAGAAAGAATAAGGAATATCTGAAATTTATGTTGCATTCCTCTAAGTATTTTAAGGGCCTTACCCATATGCTTCTCTACTGTCTTTTGAGATATATCTAATATTTCAGCTATTTCGCGGAATTTAAAACTTTCAAATCTGTGCATCTTAAATACCAATCTACTTTTTTCTGGGATAGAGCTTAGCACTTTTTCTATATAAGCATCACTTTCCTTTCGGATTAAAACATTTTCTGGAGTTTGCTCAGAATCGGCATAGTTATAGGTATTAGAGACATCATCTAAAGAAAGGACTTCCATCTTATTTTTTCTCATATACGAAATTGTTCTATTCTTTGTACTACGCATTAGATATCCCCTAAGGTTGTCATTTACAAAATAATTACCGCGCTTTATCCAAATATTGGCAAACAAATCAGCAACAATTTCCTCGGCAGATTCTCTATTTTTTACTATAAGGTGAGAAAAATCACAAAGTTCAACATAATAAATATCAAATAAAGCATTGAATGCTAATTCATTACCATTTGCTATCTTATTAAATAAAACTATATCCTGATCTTTTATCACCTATTACAACTAAATAAAACTAGCTGACAAAAGTAGCAATAATTACATTATATAATGCCTAAACAAATAATAGCATTCTATACTCCTCCCCAAAACCTATGCTATTATCTAATATTTAACACTATAGTCTAAAATAAATTTCTTTAGAACAAACCTTATTTCTTCATTATTCTCATTCTTTAGAGCTTGCTCTATATCGTAAATTGCAGCAGTATACTCTGTATCATAAAGAAGTTTTGCCGCCATAAGACGTACACTGTCGTTATTAGAACGCAAAAGCCCAATATTCCAACGTACAGCAGGGCGAGATCTTAATTCATTAAGAGATACCATAGCATCAACCTTTTCAGATTCGTTTTCATCAAATAATGTCCAAAAAAGTTTCTTCTCGTATTTACGCATTTCTCTATTAAAGATAATTGCTGAATCATTTATTTGAGGGCGCACCCAATGGTCGGCATAAGAAATCATATCTGTATTTGATACCCAACGAGCCATACGTGGCACAAGCCAACGCATTCCTGGAGTAGATTCTGGATGGCCAGCCATTATAAACACCTTTCCCTTACCATATACTTGATTCAATAAAAAAGTACGACCAGGAGTTATTCCTTTTGGAGCAAAATTATCAGGGTGAATATCCGTAACAAACTTTCCTAGCTCATTATACGTATTTACAGTATCACCTTGCACAAGCACCGGCCCATCATAATACTGCACAAACAAACTCTGATTCTCTAATTCAGGAAATATTTTCAAGCCAGGTTCTGTAAGTTCAAATTGAACCAATCCTCTACCTCTATTATAATGCTCCCTATCGATATGTACTGAACTTGCTATGTCCATATTTGGATAACCGCTGGTAGAAGATAGCATATATGCTCCAGCACAAATTCCAATTATTCCTCCACCATTAGCAACATATTCCTTAATAATTTCCTGCCCTTGTTCACCAATATTATTCAGCTGCTTACTTCCGCTACCACCAGGTATAATTAGAGCTTTATAATTCGCCAATTCTCCATTAAGTATTTGAGAAGCACTTACTGCATGAGCAATAATTCCTGTATCAATACGTAATGCTTCAATAGTTTCTAGAACAGAAACTGTTCCTGCACCATTACCATCAAAAACAGCAATAAATACTAATGAATTATTAGTCACCCCATTCTCTGCAGTGTCTTTCTTAATATTTACATTTTCGCAAGAGAATAAAAATATAATACTTACTAATAAAAATAATTTGTATTGCATATCAAAATCTATTTTAATTCAATATTAAACTCTTCTTGAAACATTTTATGTACTAATTCATCAGTACTATTATAAAAGTCTTTCACCTTTGATAAGTCAAGTTTATTGTTTGCTCTAGCATCAGCAATAATAAGATCTGCTGCTTCGAAAATTTTATTTTCAAAAGGATTGATTTTTTGCACAATACCTGTATTATCGGCATTAGTAAGTGCATTAATATTAATATAATACTTTGTCGCAAACTTTCCCCAACGTACAGGAAACACCTCATTTTTAAGCTCCAAAGCAGCATAACAAACTGGCGAATTTTTATATTCTTCATTATATTTTAATACAGAAGGAAATGCATCTTTAGCTTTTACCCAAGTAGGTATTGCAATTGAAGTTAAAGGAAAGCCAACTATTGACCAAAGAGTACTCAAATCAGGATTTTCATCTTTCTTTACTCCTTGTATTACACATGATGATGCACTACTATTACGAGGTATAAAATCATGAAAAAATGTATATGTGGTAGTATTCTCAGGAATATCAGAATATTGTTGATATAAATCTATATTAAGCATAGAATGCTTTAATCCACGAGTAACATCCTGCATTATAAACTTAGCATCAAAAGTATTTGTTGCCATAGCATTATAGAATAAATCGTCAACAGTATTATACCTAATATATCCACTACTCTCTTTTCCGAAAGAACCAGTAAACGAGTAATTAGCCCTAAGAACATATCCAAAAGGAGCAACAGTAGGATCATTAGCATCAAACTTTACATAACCTTTATTATTTAACTCATACATAGCTGCACCACCATTTGCATCAATTACTCCAAAATTAGCCTCCAGTCTTGTTGGACGGGGCATTTCATCAAGCATTTTCTCAAAATCTTCAATGGTAGCACAATTTGCAAGTGCCTTTTTAATAATTCTACCTTCCTGACCATTCAAACGAGTAGTGTCTCCAATATTAAGATTATATGATGCAGAATTCATAATAGAAAAGCCCATTTCATTTTGACCAATCCATACACTCTTACCTTTTGAATCGTGAGAATTCACAAGACCCATATATTCATACTTTGCATCATTAAAATAAACAATCTTATTTTTTATAGCCCAAGTATCACGATTTTTCCATAATAATGGTCGCCCATCTTTAGTGTACTTTCCCGAAATTACTGCAACCGTGCAAGCCATTGATTGTATGCTTAGAATAAGCATAGCAATAACTATTAATACTAGTGTTCTTATATTCATAACTAGAAATTCTTTAATTTTTAAACCCTATAATTCCAAAAAGTGATTACTAATTTAGAACCAACCACCATTTGAAGTTCCTGTACCATCAGCATTTTCAACACCGCCAAAAGTATAAATTGGCATACCAACAACATTAAGTTCTTTCGAAGGAATTGGAAAATGCAATAGAGAACCTTCTTGAAGCATATCTCTACGACGCATATCAAAGAATCCTATACCAAATCCGGCAACAAAAAACTCTAAATCTCTTTCATAAAAAATAGCATCAAGCACTTCTTTTTCCGTAGCTGATGAGCTAAGAGCAGGTAATCCTCCACGAGAACTTCTACTACTATTATTTAATATCGAAATAGCTTGCGAAAGTTGTCCTAGGTGAGCATAAGCTTCAGCCTTTAACAATTCCATTTCATTAACATATATTTCTGGGAAATTAGATGGGTTTGAGAATGTATAATCTAATCTAGTATATAAATAATACGAGAAATGATAATAACCACGTTCGGGCTTAAAATTACATACACTTTCTTTAGTAAAATCAGATGTTAAACGAGCATCAGCAGAAGTTGCTACCCCAGGGTCTGTGCTATTGGCAATTCTTTTTGGGTAATTATTATCCAAGAGATTAATAATTCTGGCATCTACCATTACCCAGTTTTTACGTTCGTAAGTATAATGATAAACCCAATTTTTCCAATTTACATTATCCATAAATATTTCCAAATCAGCAACTATTCCCTTATCAACATATTGAATTACTTGACTCCAATTAACAGAACTATTCTGGCTTGCATTTCTAGGAGAATAGGCTAATAATCGAGCCATATACGAATATGCTATTTGCTCAAATTCTTTATTTGAATAATCACTACCATTAATCCAATCATTAGGAATAATAAAGTTGTTATCTTTAGAAATATCAGCTGCTTTTTGAAGTGAAACTATAGCTGCATCAATTACTTCTGTATAATTCTTTGGAGTTTCCGAAGCTGGATCGGCAGTCGTATTTGTCATTATATAAGCTTGATCGTACGAAAGCCCTAGATATCCTAATGCAATACCGTGCGTAAAATACGACATTGCTTGCACCATTTTTGTATCTGCACCTTTGCCATTTGCATCAAGGTCACCAATCTCCATTCCATCTTCGATAACTGCTAATACATCGTTTGATGTATTAAGAACATTATATAATTCCTTATAATAATGATTGAAAATATATTGATATTTATAACTCTCTGAATTATCAAGCTCAGCGCGAGGCTCAGATGACAAATCAAACATTCCACTATTCATCCATGAGCTAGTGCCTTGATCAGCCATAGTCATCATTGCCATTGCTGGAGACCATGAGTGAGTTTGAGCGCGCATATACCAGTTAAAATACATACTAGACGTTACACCATAAACCGCCTCTGGATCGCCATAAATATTCTCAATACTTGGGTCAGTATTATTCTCTACTTCTAAATCTTTTGTACAGCTAGTTGCTAGTAGAGCTAATACAAATATATATAATATCTTATTTTTCATAATTTCCTGTTTTCAATATTAAAATTTGAATTGTAATGATGCTGATAAAGTTCTAAAATTAGGATAACTGAAGTTATCAAAAGCAAAAGTTGTTAAATCTCCACTTGATGCAACATCAGGATCATAACCCGAATAGTTTGTAAATGTTAATAGGTTACGTCCAACTACACCAAATTTTATTTCTCTAATATATTTCTTATACTTTTTAGGTTTATAAGTATAATATACTGATAACTCTCTAACTTTCAAGTATGTTCCATCCTCAATAAAATAATCGTTGATAGATTGCTGATAAAAATTGCTATAATATCCATTAGATTTTTTTTCAGAATCTTCCTTACCGAATTGGTCGAACTCTATTGCTCTACCATCACGGAAAGTGTATTGGTGAGTATAATTATAAATATCACCACCTTGTTTCCAATCTAGTAATAAATAAAAGGAGAATCCTTTAAAGGTATATGTAGTAGAAAGGCTCATATGAAAATCAGCATTACCATTACCTATGTTAGTGCGATCAGGAGCACCGTCGCCATCTTGGTCATACGCAATAGCTCTTTCATTAGTTGAACCTTCTGTTCCTGCACGAATTACATAACCATCACTATTCATTTGATACATATCCATAGTTTCGCCACTAGGAAGTTGTTCTTCCATTTGATCCAAGCTAGTAAGCCATCTATAGCCATATATAATACCAAATTCTTCACCTGGCTCTAAATAATAGGCGCCTTGAGGGCCAGTATAATATGGAGGTATTGTTAAGCTAAGCAAATTTTGGTGAATATTGTCATAGTTTAGTTGAAAATGCAGTCTACCTTTATCACCTTTCATAGCAACAACTCCTAAGGATACTTCTACTACATCTGAACTTATATCACCTACATTACGCCATTGACTAGGGTAACCAAGGTGAGATGCCAATGGCACCTTTGCAAAAGCACCTATTGTTTTAGTATTTGAAATACTAACAGTTGCATTAAAACGCTTTAAGAAAAAAGCATCCACAGCAAACTCAACTTCTCTAGCCTCCGAAGGTTTCAAATCTTTATTTCCTAACTGGTCACGATAAACTTGACCACCATTAATATAATATGTTTCATATTGCCATGAGTATCCAGGACGCAGTCCTGAAGTACCAATTGCTGCTCTTATTTTTAGTTCTTTTACATGAGGAATTTTGAAATCCTCAGTAATTCTATAAGCACCCGCCAAGCGATAATAATTCTGCCATCTTTCGTTCTCTCCAAATAATGAAGAACCATCACGACGAAATAATCCAGAGAATAAATATCTATTCTTATAATCAACATCTACAATTCCAAAAACATTAATCGCTCTAACAGCACCATCATAAGAATCTAAAGAAGATTTTGCTGGGTCTGTATTTGATAATTGAGGAATACCAGGCACAATAAAATCATTGCCAGTAGCACTAAAACTCTCCCAGTTATTATCCTCATACATATAACTTAATTTAGATTTTACAATAAAATCTCCAAAAATTTTATTGAAATTCAAAGTAGTTTGAAAAGTTTGATTTTTAGCTATATAATTGCTTAAATAAAGACTTCCATCTTGACTAGCACCTCCACCATACATATATCCTTTTGGAGTATAAGTATTATACTTTTTATTAAAATACTCATAACTATATCTAGTATCCCAATTTAAGAAATCGGTAATAATAACTTTAGCATTAAGGCTTGTCATAAAAGTGCTCTTACTCTCACTTCTATCACGATACTCCAAAGGGTAAAGTGGATTTTCGTCAATACTCCATGGGTCAGGATCAACAATCAATAAACCTTCATTATCTGTCTTGCTTAAATCCACATCAGGATTTACAAACAGTAAATCATGAAAACTACCATTAGAACCTGGCTTATCAGAAGACGAGGTAATATATAGGTTAGAAGTAGATATTTTTATTCTTTTTCCAATTTTTGTATCAGAGTTGAAACGATAGTTTCTTCTTGTATAACCATCTGTACCATAAATAATTCCTTCATTATGATGATTTTCAAAGGAAAAATACAAATTTGATGTTTTTGCTTTTGTTGCAATACCTATAAAATTTGTATAAAAAAGACCGTTCTTGAAAAACTTATCTTGATTATCATATACATTCCAATATGCTTGATCGCTATAAGCAGAGTCAGTAAGAGTTCTACTTCCACTTAATACATTTCCATTATCATCATATACAACACCTTCGTACTTGGTATATCCTTTTCCTTCGCCATCTAACTTATAAGGGTGGTGATTCGATTGCTCAATATTTTTTACCAAGCTAGAACTACCGATTTCATTTCTTAATACTATCTCATAAGACTCTTCAGTTTTGCTACCCCTTTTGGTAGTAATTACTATTACACCACCAGCAGCTCTAGAGCCATATAATGCAGAAGCCGCAGCTCCCTTTACAACCTCAATACTCTCAATATCATCAGAGTTCATATCTGCCAATGAAGTTTGAACCATTATACCATCAACAATAATAAGTGGGGAATTATTTCCCAATAAAGATGTCGCTCCTCTAAGCTGAATAGTACTACCCGATCCTGGTTGTCCATTAGTCGATTTTACCGAAACACCTGCCACTTTGCCTTGTAAGGCACTAGATGCAGAAGTTGCAGGAACTCGCTGTAAGGTTTCAGCATCTACATGAGCAACTGTTACCGTTAATTTTTTTCTAGAGGTTTTACCTGCTACCCCTGATACAACCACTGCCTCTAATTCTCTAGAATCAGTATTCATAGTGATAGTTATATTAGATGCAGTAGAAACTGCAACTACTTGCTCTTCTAAACCTACGTATGAAAAAACTAAATGTGTAGCAGTTTCAGGAATTGAAATTGTAAAATTTCCATCCATATCTGTAATAGCGTGGTACGACTTATCTCCTTGAACATATACTGTAGCTCCTGGCAAAGTAGTTCCTTGATCATCCATCACAACACCAATTATAACTCTATTCTTGCCCTCTTCAGTAGCCTCAGGTGTATTTTCTTTTTTGTTTTCTACAGTATTTGTTAATACATAATAATCATGACGAAGTTTTTCATACTTAAGATTATTACTTGAAGACAACTCTTTCAATGCAGAATCGATATTCTTCAAACTTAAAAGCTTATTTGCCTCATCTTTATTTATTGACAATTTGATTTTTGATTCGTAAGTAACCATTACCTCGAATTTAGTTTCTAAATCATCAACAACCTGTTCGATGGAAATACTTTTGTTTTGATACATTTCCTCATTAACATTTGCTGAACTAGCAAGGCCAATTGAAATAAAAATCAAAAAGAGTAAAATTTTATTCATAATATTATGGTTTAGTGGTTTTATATTGTGTTTTCTATTTTATTATTATACTATCTTCCTTTATTACTAATTCTTTCTTAAATACTCTTGATAGAGCTTTCACTATAAGTTCAACATCATCTGTTGGAGCAGAGCCCCTTATATTACTATATTGAACCTCACTTTCATTAAGTACTAATTCCTTATTATAATATGTTCTAAATATTAGCTTCAAGTCCTCTAAAGAATAATCGTCAAAATCAAGACGAGTCTTCATCCAATAATTAGTCACATTAGTATTTACAATTCTTTTATTGGGTTTAGTCATTTTATTACCAAATGTAACCTCATCGCCAGGGAGCATTATAATATCATCAACACCTATTGCCGAATATTCACATAGCTTAATTCTTCCCTCATTAAGTGTTACTACGGTATTGTAGTTACTGCTTTCTACTGTAAATTTAGTTCCCAAAACCTCAATATTATAATTCTCTGTATTAACAACAAAATTATCTCCTTTTTGCTTTGATATATCAAAATAGGCAGAGCCTTCAATTATATTTACTCTTCTATTAAAACCTAATAAAAATGAATTATTATATGATATTACAGCATCGCTATTCAACGTAATTTCAGATCCATCTGGTAACAATATGTTTTTAGAATTATCTGCTGTTAGAATTATCTCTTTTGTAATATCGTTATATGTAAATAGTATAGCAGCTAATAGACCTATAAAAACAGCAGCATATTGCAATGCTTTTGCTATTATTCTATTAGCCTTTTGTTTCTTTGCCTTTAATATTTTTTTATCACGAATATAAACAATACGTTTTTTATCGAAAAACATATTTGGCTTACTTATACTATTCCATATAATTTCAGAATCAATATAAGCGCTATTAAAATGAGAATCACTATTTCTCATATCAATAACCATAGCCTTTTCAATATCGTTAGTTTCACCTGCTAAATCTTTAGCTATTATATCCCAATTATTATCTTTCATTTTTACTAATTATATTTTATTACTCTCGATATTTGTACTATATCCCCATTTTGTAACCTCAATATATACATACCCTGATTCAAGTATGAAACATCAAAAACAATTTTAGAACTTCCATAGCCTGAGGATACATTGTTTTGATATACTATATTTCCAAGCACATCAATTAGCTCTATAATACTTCCAGAAACATACTTCGACTCTACTGTTAGCTCGTTTTGTAATATTGTAGGATATACAGATAGCTCTTCAGTTATTTGATTATCAATTTCACTCTGAATATTAATATCCATATATTCTGACCAAGAATTGTCTATCCAATTACCATAACACTTTGCTCTAAGTCTAAAATTATGAATATTAGTATCGTCATATTTATAGGAATATGTATTTCCAACAAGATTATCTTCAACATCCGTCCAATTATCAGCTCCTATTTTTACTTGCAATTGATATGCATTTGGGAATACGCTCGTTGGGTAAAACCATTCTAAATCTACAGACTCATTATCTATATCAAGTTTTGGTTCACCTAATTCTACAACAGGAATAAAATCCATAACTCCTGCTGTAATATTGGTATAACCACCTGCATTAAAACTGCCTTGAATAGTATACCAAGCATTTGAACTACCCCACCATCCCATATTTAAATGGTATAGATCGGAACTTGTTTTTATTCCATCGCATACAACAGCATGACCTGCTCCAGCGGTTGTATAAATAGCAAATTGAACAGGTAGGCTTTTTACTAAATTATCATCCACTTTACTCCAAAACTGTGAACTTGATTTGGTTAAATATGTTGAGGTAAATCTAAAGTGTTTATTTGCTGCTTGAGGTATTCTGTTTATATTGGACGTAGATCCATTATACTCAAAATCCATATTTACAGCAACAGCACAGTGAAATGCAAGTTTTCCTAACTCAGATCTTTCTTTACTAGTAGTACTCTTATTATGATACTCATCCTTAATAAGTGCCCAATTATAATACTTCTCATCAAAATCTGCACTATAAGTACCATTTGATGAACCATCGTTATCAGAATAGCTATGACTACCTACTCCTCTTCGTGGCCAATTATGAAATTGTAGAACCTCTGCAAAAGTTAGAGCTACACAACCTACTGCATAATTACTTGGAGTATAATAATTAGTGACATTTACAATGTTTCCTAAATCATTTTTGCAATTAACTTGCCCATATATATTTCCTAAAAAAGGGCCGTACTCACCTTTTGTATCTTTACTAATACCGTTGGTTTTAATATTTTTCCACTGCTGAATATTCTGCTGTTTATAGCTATTGTTTTTTGAATTGTTGGAGTTTAATAATATAAAATTACTCAAGTCATCAATAATAATATCTTCGAAATTTAATTCTGATTTTTTGTCTGCAATTGGAAAGGAATTCTCTAATGAATAAGCCTTAATCGGAGGGAGTTGCTTATCATTACTTATTACAATAAATGCATTATTGTAATTAAAAATAAATGCAATAGTATCTTTTTTATAAACTAATGGTTTTTCACTAATTGTTTTAGATGTAATTTTATAAGCTTTCTCAAAATTATCTTTTATCATCAGCACTTCTCCATTAGAAACATGCTGAGAAAACAATGTTAAACTTAGACCTAAAATTAACCACAAAGAAAGTAAGATTCGCATTTAATACATTATTATAAATCTTATTTAAACGGAATCCCGAATATTAAAGATTAAAGTAAAAGAACTTTGAAAAAATCAAAGTAAAAACTACACATATATTGTGAAATCTGACTTTTAATAAAAAAGTCATAAATGAATGAGCGTTGGCAATAATGCCAACACTCATTTATAAGTTAATTACTTAACTACTGAAAATTTGTTACTAACAGTAGCATTGTTCAATGTAATTTGGTAAAAATACATTCCTGCATTTAAACTAGATACATTAAAAGTATATTTTGTAGCATTATTAGCAATTTCGTCAGAAATAACCATTTTACCTGTAATGTCAAAGATTTTAATTGAAGCATTCTGTACAGAGTTAAAAGTAAGAGTTACCATATCTGTAGCAGGATTAGGATATAAAACAACATCCATTTCTGCCTCAATGCTATTCACATAAGAATCATCTTTTACAAAAGTACCAGCTTCAGCAGCTTCAATCATTTCCTTAACTAAAAGGTCAATATCAGATTGAACTCTAGAACCACCATCACCAAGTGAAGAAATTCTAAGACTAGTTGTAATAACGTTTTCTTTATAAAGACCGTTTACCATACCAGCAAAATCATAATCAGCAGGACCCATTTCGAAAAGAGCAATAGCTTCGTTAGTTATTTCAAAACCATCACCATACCATAAAGAACTCCATTTCCACTGAATAGAATCAATAGTAGTAATAGTATTTGTAGCTGCAGGAAGAGCTAAAGTAAGACCTGAATATGTTCCAACTGTATCATCAGCATGAGATTGGCAAGCATATTTTGAAATTCCCATAACATCATATACAAAATCACCAGCAGCAAAATCAACTGGAGCAGAACCAAATTGGTCGTACATAAAATCTAAACCGTCAACCCAAAGAACACCATTTGAATCTAAAAATTCTCTAATCGCTGCATTAAACTGAACTGTTGCAGTAGTATCCCATAAATTAAGATTTAAACCATCATTTGCAGTATGCCAAATAACCATATCAAAGTTATTTAATGTAGCAAAATCTGGAGCTGCATTAGTGTCAATGTTAATTGTATCATATGTGTATCCTGAATTAATTAATGCAGTTTCAACATAAGACCACTCATCATAACTATTTGCATCATCATCTACTAAAAGTACAGTAAACTGTGCATTAGCAATAGCAAAAGTAAAAAGTAAAGCTGTTAATAAAAGTAATTTGTTTTTCATGTGTTTTAATTTATATTAATAAAAAAATTGGTTTCACTTATCAACAAAAGAATTGTCGATGTATTAAAGACGCAAATAGTTTGCTTTTACCCTACCTTAGTTTTAACATTTATTCACAATTAATTCAGTATTTCACATCAATTTCCATAATACTCTAATACACTATTACTTATATTAGCAAAAAAGTATTTTTAAATATATTATTATTTACTGTTTTAATAATAAAACTCAAAAAAAACCTTTATCAAAGAGCTATTAATAAATACAAGAACAACACTATTATTTAGTAATTTTGCAGCCCAACAAAATAGAATAAGAACATAATAAATATATAGCAATGGCAACAGTAGATGATAAGAAGATAATTTTCTCAATGGTGAAAGTAAGTAAGTCTTACGAGAATAATAAGCAGGTTTTAAAAAACATATATTTAAGCTTCTTTTATGGGGCAAAGATTGGTGTTATTGGTCTTAACGGATCAGGAAAATCAACATTATTAAAGATAATTGCTGGCTTAGAAGAAAAATATCAAGGAGATGTTGTTTTCTCCGAAGGATATAAAATAGGCTATTTGGCACAGGATCCATACCTTGATGATAATAAAACTGTAAAGCAAGTTGTAGAAGAAGGAGTACAAGAAACTATGGATATCCTTAAAGAGTATGAGGAGATTAATCTAAAGTTTGCTGAGCCAATGAGCGATGATGAAATGACAAAGCTTATTGATAAGCAAGGTATTCTTACTGAAAAAATTGACCAATTAGATGCTTGGGAGATAGACTCAAAGCTAGATAGAGCAATGGAAGCACTACGTTGCCCTGCAGGAGAAACTTCAATAAAGAACTTATCAGGAGGAGAGCGACGCCGTGTTGCACTTACTCGCCTAATGCTATCAGAACCAGAGATACTACTTCTTGATGAGCCTACAAACCACCTTGATGCCGAATCTATAGATTGGCTTGAGCAGCACCTTCAACAATATAAAGGTACTGTAATAGCCGTTACTCACGATAGATACTTCCTTGATAATGTAGCAGGATGGATTCTTGAACTTGACCGTGGTGAAGGTATTCCTTGGGAAGGTAATTACTCATCGTGGCTTGACCAGAAAACAAAGCGTATGGCTCAAGAAGATAAAATTGCTAGCAAACGACAAAAAACATTAGAGCGAGAGCTTGAATGGGTACGTATGGCACCTAAAGCACGACACGCAAAAAGCAAAGCTAGATTAAAAGCTTATGATAGCTTAATGGATAGTGATACTAAAGAAAGAATAGAAAAACTTGAACTTTTTATTCCTAATGGACCACGCTTGGGACATAATGTGATAGAGGCACAGGATGTTTCTAAAGCTTTTGGCGATAAGCTATTATATGAAAACTTAGAGTTTCATTTACCACCAAACGGAATTGTAGGAATTATTGGTCCTAATGGAGCAGGTAAAACTACTCTTTTCAGAATGATAATGGGGCTTGAAACTCCTAGTAGTGGCGAGTTTAAAGTTGGCGAAACAGTAAAAGTAGGATATGTTGATCAACAACATGCCGATATCGATCCTAACAAAAGCATTTACGAAGTTGTATCAGAAGGAAATGAACTGATAAAACTTGGTGACAAAACAATGAACTCTAGAGCATATATTTCTAGATTTAACTTTGGTGGTGGAGATCAAAACAAAAAATGTTCTACCCTTTCTGGTGGAGAACGTAACCGCTTACACTTAGCTTTAACACTTAAACAAGAAGCTAATGTTCTGCTTTTGGATGAGCCTACAAACGATATTGATGTAAACACTCTACGTGCTCTCGAAGAAGGTCTTGAAAATTTTGCTGGTTGTGCAGTAGTAATTTCTCACGATAGGTGGTTTTTAGATAGAATTGCAACACATATTTTGGCTTTTGAAGGTAATTCACAAGTCTATTGGTTTGAAGGTGGTTATTCCGAATATGAAGAAAATCGTAAAAAACGCTTAGGAAACGAAGGCCCTAAACGTATTAGATATAAGAAAATTAAAGCATAAATAGCATTAATCGAAGGCTCTACTGGATTTGTTGTGAATTCAATAATTTCTATTTATTGATGTATTATAAAAATGTAATCCCTCCCGATAACCATCGGGAGGGATTACAATAAAGTAATAATTCAAATATATTAAAGTATTATTATTTTAAAAACCCCTGCAAAACTCTGTAAAACCTAATTAAATATAACTTAATAAAGATTTTAGTTAATAATTATTGAAAATAAAATATGAAAAAAACAGACTTATATATGGCTGTAGTAATACTAGCTTTAGTGTCACTATTTCTACCTTTCCCAATTTGGGAAAACTTTCAAAAAGACTTTCTATTCAATAATGATTTATGGTTAGTTACTAGCTTCCTTAAATTTGGAATATTAGCCACATTAGGTGAAATGATAGGGCTAAGAATAAGCACAGGGGTTTATAATAATAAAACATTTGGATTAATACCTAGGTCAATTGTATGGGGATTGTTGGGAATTGGCATTAAAATGGCATTTGTGATTTTTGCCGTTGGCACTCCAGTACTTGTGGAGAAATATTTTCACATTAACAATGCTATCGCTTCAATGAAAAGCTCTGATTTATTCACTGCCCAAGCTGAAGGTTTAGGTGGTGCCAGAATAGCTAGTGCCTTCTTTATAAGTGCTTTTATGAACCTAATATTTGCACCTGTATTTATGACACTTCATAAAATTACAGATATGCATATTATTGCTAACGGAGGAACATTAAAAGGTTTTTTTTCTCCTATAAAATTCCATAAGATATTTCCTGAGCTAAACTGGGCTGTTCAATGGGATTTCGTTTTCAAGAAAACCATTCCTTTCTTTTGGATACCGGCACATACAATCACTTTCTTAATGCCAGAAGATTATAGAATTGTTTTTGCCGCTTTATTAGGAATTATTTTAGGTATAATCCTTACTATTGCTTCACAGAAATCAAAATAAATATATTTCTATTCAACTATAATTATTAAAGATATCATTAAATAATAGTAAAAAATGAATAAAAGACTTTTTGATATTATCGTAATATTAATTATTACACTTTCAATTATTATCCTTACCCTACTTGACCTACTTGAAGGATTAACTAAATTTATGTTAATACCAATTTTGGCTTTCTATTATATTGGTCAGTATTCAGAAAGAAAATTCAAAGACTAATATAATTTAATTTGCATGAAACAATTTTTACTATTTATATTTCTAATCTCTACACTACAATACGGAATAAGTCAAGACACAAACACCGTTGAAAAAAAAATCACTTTTGATATTAGCGGATTTGTAAAGACTGACTTTTGGGTAGATTCTCGAAAGATGGCAGAAGCTAGAGAGGGCCTTTTTGCTGTTTTCCCTTTGGACGAAGCACTTGATGCTAATGGCTCAGACATCAATGCATCACCAAATTTTAATTATAGTGTAATCACTAGCCGAACAGGTCTGAAAATTAATGGATTTAATGCTTTTGGGGCAAAAACCTTTGGTTATCTTGAGGCCGATTTTTCAGGCATGTCAAATAGCACTACTGCTACATTTCGTCTTCGCCATGCATACATACAAATGGATTGGGATAAAAGCTCATTGATATTAGGCCAATTTTGGCATCCAATGTTTGTAACTAGCGTTTTCCCGTCGGTAATATCGCTAAATACAGGCTCCCCTTTTCAACCTTTTATTAGAAGCCCACAAATTAGATATACACAAAAAATAGGGAATTTAAATATTATTGTGGCAGCATTAGCACAACGCGATTACGCAAGCAAAGGACCTATTGGTAGGTCGTATTCGTACTTAAGTAATTCTATTATTCCTAATGCTCATATACAACTTAAGTATAGTAAAAATAAAAATACATTTGGAATTGCTGCTGATTACAAAGTATTAAAACCTCGACAAATTACCGATAGCAATATTATAAGCACCTCTTCATTTTCTAGCATTTCGTATATGGCATATTACAAATGGCAAGGTGAAAGATTACAAATAAAAGCTAAAACAATTTGGGGACAAAATCTAACTGATAATCTTATGCTTGGAGGTTATGCTATAGCAAGTATCGACCCTACAAACGACAGAAGAACTTACACCCCTACTCAGCACCTATTTGCGTGGTTAGATATAGATTATACTATTGTTTTAGATAAGTATAAAGTATTGCCCGGTATATTCTTTGGATATGCAAAAAATTATGGAACCTTAGAAGCAAATACAGGAACTTACTATACCACAGCAAGTAATATGGATAATATGTACCGTATTGCTCCAAATGTTTCTATTAGATCGGGGAATACTATGCTTTCTTTAGAGTATGAATATACAAATGCAAGCTATGGTGATTTAGATAATTTTGGACGCGTGGATAACACCCACAGTGTTTCAAATAATAGATTATTATTTACAGCATTCTATTTTTTCTAAAAAAGCTAAGTACCTGACAAAAAAAGTAACTGATTTAATTTCGTTTTAGTTTATTAACGTATTACTCACCAACACAAGGCTTTAAAACTACTTTGCTTTTATTTTGTCTAGTTACGAAACAAAAACTACTAGCGTTCAATTTGCTACACTCTATAAAAGATAAGAAACTTATCTTCTGCTCTCGCTAACAGCAAATGGACAAGAGCGAAAAAATTCCACCCACGAATTTCAAAATAATTTAGTTTCTAAAAAAATAAGTGAGTGAATGACCTTAATTCATTTATGATTTTGGGCGTTTCTTTCTATAAATATTTTTTATCGAAAATAATCCTATGTCATTAATTGCAGACGTAA
>JAGLDA010000029.1 GCA_023145955.1 Bacteroidales bacterium | reverse complement strand
TCAGCAAATTTAAAATCAATATCTATAGTTTCTCTATCTTTAGAAAAAAGACCCTTATACCCTTGATGAATCCCTATTACCTTAAAATTAGATCTTAAAAACGCACGTGATATAGAGCTTATTACAGCATTGATTCCTGGGGCAGGGCCTCCGCCACATACTATTGCTATTGATTCTTGCATGTTTTATTTGTTGTTCGGTTTATGTCTTAAATAGTATAATACCTACAAATATAAGTATATCTTACAATAATACACAAAAATACAAATCATTTTTTAGTTAACATGATTTTATTTTCTATTTTTATCGTTTTTAATATAAAATAAATTTATTATATTTGTGAAAATATTAGTCCGATTTGTAGTCCTGATGCTTTTTGTTTCATTAAATTAGAACTATTATGTACTTATTTTGAAGTAAATAGAATCTTGGCCAAACTATTAAAATACAAATATTAATTTTAACAACTAGCTGTAAATTACAATATTAGATGCTGAATATATGAAGAAAATTGTATTAGTAATTTTATTTATCGTGTTTTTGATCCCGTCATTAGTTTTTTCTCAAACTAAGAATGATTCTATTTCTGCAATGAAAACATTATTAAATTCTGTTGAACCCTATGGTACATTTGAATATGCTCTGGGAGGTAATAGAAGAGGCTGGGCTGTTGTGGATATTATTCCTAGAATTGGCATAAAAGGAGAATGGATGATTGATGATAATCCTAAATATTATGTTTTCACCAAAGCGGAAGTTGGATTGCACCTAACACGTAGAAACGATTTTATAAGTATTTCTGCTGACCCTGGTGCTCCTGGGACTACGCAGAGTGCGTTATTTGCTCGCCAAGGTTATATTGGAATCTCTACCCCTTATGGTAGGTTTTCTATTGGAAAGATGTGGGGAGTGCATTATAATATTGCTGGATACCTTGATAATATGTATATGTTTGGAGGTGATGCTATTGGCGTATATAATGCTGGTACTGATGGTGGAGCCTCTGGAACAGGCCGGGCTGATCAAGCTGTTAAATATGAGTTTTATAAAGGAAATTTCTTTTTTGGTGCGCAGTTGCAAGCAAGAGACATTTCTAATACTTCAAGAACAGGCATTGATGCATCTTCCTTTGCTACTACATATCAGATTGGCTCTTTTCTTATAGGTGCATCATATAGTAGAGTGTTTGATGGAATTGAAAACCCTAGTTTAGGCGAAGCAAAGATAAATGATGAAATGGGAGCAGTTGCCATTAATTATACCAAAGGTCATTTTATGGTTAGTATAATAAATATAGTATTTAATAATCATGAAAAAGATAATAATGGAGTTTATTATAAAGGCTGGGGAGTTGAATATAATATTAAGTATGATTTTGGAAAAACTAAAGCATGGAGTATAGTGAGTAATAGTTCTATAATGATGCCTTTTGAAAGTGTAGGATCTAAATATATAATGAATAGGTATGCTTTAGAGGTTGCACGCAGATTTTCTATTAATACATTGGCGACTCTTGGAGTAAAATTTGATAATACATACTTAGCTAATGGAAAGCCTGAGGAACTTACCACTGTGGCATTGGGCTTTTACTATAATTTTAATTATCCTGTTCCATAATGATATATTGAAAATACAGAAAAACATAAGAAACTAATATGGTATACATAAGCCATTATTTTATTAAGTATTAAAGTATACTATTGCTTTGTGGATATAATAAAGTTATTTGTATTGGATGTAAATAATTATTGCTAAATTTTAAGGTTATTTGATTTTAAGATTTTTTGAAATATTTTTAAGCCAATTTTCTTGAAAAAGCTAATATTTATAACCAAATTTTAACAAAATGCATTAATTTTAAAGGCGTTTTATTATTAATTATTAATCAATATATTATATAAATAGCGAAAAACAAGGGAGTTAGTATATAATATGTATTTTTTTTGGTAGCAATAAGTTATTAGCTGATAATCAGCTAGATATATAAAATAAAAGCAAAGAAATATTTGTTATAGACTGAGAAGCAGTTAATTACAAAGGCTATGATTCATAAAAAAAGTGGTTTTTTGTTTGGTTAATTAGACTAATAGTTTTTTCTTTGCACTCTGTTTAATTTAAACTTTTATAACATGTCAGATATTAAGAATAGAATTACTGCAATTATTGTTGACAAATTAGGTGTTGACGAAAGTGAAGTTACTGCTGAGGCAAGCTTCACAAATGATTTAGGAGCAGACTCACTAGATACAGTTGAGTTAATTATGGAATTCGAAAAGGAATTCAATATTGCTATACCAGATGATAAAGCAGAAGGAATAACTACTGTAGGTGATGCTATTGCATACGTAGAAAACAACGGATAACACTTAATAATTCTATTATGAATTTAAAACGTGTAGTTGTAACAGGAATTGGAGCACTTACGCCAATAGGCAATAATTTGCAGCAAAGCTGGGAATCGTTGGTTAATGGTGTAAGTGGCGCCGCTCCTATTAAGAACTTCAATGCAGAAAAGTTTAAGACTAAATTTGCATGTGAAGTAAAAGATTATAAGGCCACAGACTATTTTGATCGTAAGGAAGCTCGTAAGCTAGACCCTTGTGCTCAATATGGACTGATAGCGGCTACAGAAGCTATTACAGATAGTAGTTTAGACCTAGAAATAGAAGATCTAGAGCGTATTGGTGTAATATGGGGTTCTGGAATTGGTGGATTGAAGACTTTCTCTGATGAGATGGCAAATTTCACTAAGAATGATGATACTCCAAGGTTTAATCCATTTTTTATTCCCAAAATGATTGCAGATATTACTGCTGGTCATATTTCGATAAAGTATGGATTTATGGGCCCCAATTACGTAACAGTGGCCGCTTGTGCTAGTGCTACAAATGCTATGGCAGATGCTTTCAACTATATCCGTTTGGGTAAAGCTGATGTATTTGTAACTGGTGGTAGTGAAGCTTCAGTTTATGAAGCTGGTGTTGGAGGTTTCAATGCTATGCACGCTATATCTACAAGAAATGATGAGCCAACAAAAGCTTCTCGTCCATTTGATAAAAACCGTGATGGTTTTGTAATGGGAGAAGGCGGAATTGCCTTGATTTTTGAAGAATTGGAACATGCTCTAGCTAGAGGTGCTAAAATTTATGCAGAAGTTGCGGGTTCTGGACTTTCTGGAGACGCTCATCATATGACAGCCCCACATCCTGAGGGAAAAGGTGCTGCAAAATCAATGCGTGATGCAATATTAGATGCTGGATTGAAACCTGAAGATGTTGATCATATCAATACTCATGGTACCTCAACTCCTGTTGGTGATGTTGCCGAGCCTAAGGCTATTGAATTAGTTTTTGGTGATCATGCTAAAGATATCTACGTAAATTCTACAAAATCAATGACTGGTCACCTACTAGGTGCTGCAGGAGCTATTGAAGGTATGGCGGCTATTATGGCTATTCATACAGGCATTGTTCCTCCAACCATTAATTTTGAAGAAAAGGATCCAAATATTAATTATGATAGAATAAATTTTGTTTTTAACGAAGCTGTAAAGGGTGAAATTAATGTTGCTCTTTCAAATACATTTGGCTTTGGCGGACATAATGCTTCTATGGTATTTAAAAAATTCTCAAAGTAAATTACCTTGGTACTCGATTTTAAATCTACAATTAAAGCAAAGTTTGCTAAAGGTGAAGAGAAAGAATTATCAGATTCAATAAAGAATATTTTCGGGTTTTATCCCGGAAATATTTTTCTTTATGCTCTTGCTTTTCGTCATAAGTCTGTTGCAGAAGATCTTCAAGTTGGTGTTAAAAACTCTAATGAACGACTTGAATATCTCGGTGATGCGATTCTTAGTGCTGTAGTGGCAGATTACTTATTTAAAATATTTCCCTATAAAGACGAGGGTTTTCTTACCAAAATGCGCTCCAAAATGGTGAGTCGCGCTCAGCTAAATAAAGTTTCAGTAAAATTAGGAATTGATTCTCTTGTGCAAGCAACGGTTGATAAAGGGAGCCAACCAAAATCACTCAATGGTGATGCCTTTGAAGCTTTAATTGGAGCTGTTTATCTTGATAAAGGCTACGATTTTACAAAGAAGATTATTATAGAAAGAATCTATAAAACGTCTGTAGACCTTGATGAGCTTGAACAAAAAGAAACTAATTATAAGAGCAGGCTTATTGAATGGTCGCAAAAGGAAAAAATAGAAATTGATTTTAAACATCATCAAGATATGAAGGGCAAGAAAGGTGTTCATCATATCGAATTATACATTGGTGGTAAAATTGTTGCCAAAGCTCGAGATTTTTCCATAAAGGGAGCAGAGCAAATTGCTGCAGAAAAAGCTTGTGAGCAAATTGAAGGCTGTAAGTCTAATTAAAAGGTAAACCTTTTGATATTTATATAAATAACTTTCTGAAATTGCAAATATCTGTATTTTCATTTTCATCTCTAATATTTCATTTTCGATTGACAAAACTCTACTACACTGCTATTTAAATAGTAGCTTGTAAGTTCAATTAATTTCATTACATTTGCAGCCCGTGAAAAATCATGGATTTTGCAGCTTAACCATATTTTTGAATATGCATTATGTTCTGCCAATGAGAAGTTTACAAATTATTTCTTAGCTATATCTATAAGCTTTAAATAGCTTTTTTTATTAGCGTTATAAGTTTGTATAATGATTTGGATAGTTTAAAAAACATTGTTTTTTGCTATCATATAGTAATTGTGATTAAAAATAAATAAATGTCATATATAGAAAATCGTTTTGTAGGTACTTACACTGAGGTTAAAAGAAGAATTTTGCATGAAATTCCTGTTTTTTATGACCTTGCTAAAAGTGCTGAATCATTTGAGTTATTTTTAGTAAGCTTAAAAGAAGAGTTGCAAAATAAAATATCAATAAGTAATACAGAAAAAGAAAATAAGCATAGTGTACAATCTGCTATTTTGCAGATGCTCACAATACTTAATAATGAAGGAAGAGAATTTGTAGACCCTAATAGAAATAATCAAAAATTTAAAAGCCAGCCATTTTATTGGATATACCAAACTATTATTGGAAATAACTCCTATGCTAATAGTGATTTTTTTGATGATATTCTAAATCTTATTTCTAGAATTTTTGCACCTAATAACGAAAAAGTAATCTCAGGAAAAGAGCTACTAGATCGTATGATATCTATCCCTAAAGCTACGGATGCAAATGTATTAAAGCAAAGGGAGAAGAGTAAGTTAAGGGTAATGAAAGGCTTGGTTACTATTATTGAGAATAGTAAAAATAAGCATAAAATATATCATTTTAGTGAAGAAAAAAACCTAGATGAGAAATTAATCTCTGTTGGAAAATGGTGGAATGATTATCGTTTTCATTTAAGGTATGCAATACAAAGTTTGGAGCAACTACGGTTAACTACGGATAATTTGTTGCCAAAAAAGGTAATGCGTAATTTTGAAAATGGTGTAAAAAAAGGTATTCCTATTTTTATAAATCCATATTTTTTGTCATTAGTACATATTGGTGATAATGGAGAGCTGAGTGCTAGTGATCGTACTATCAGAGATTATATTTTTAATAGTAAAGACCTTGTTGATACTTTTGGTAATATAAAAGCTTGGGAGAAAGAGGATATTATTGTGCATGGTGAACCTAATGCTGCTGGATGGCAATTGCCAGAAGGGGATAGCGTACATCGTAGATACCCAGAGGTAGCAATTTTTATTCCTGAAGGAAGAGGGCGTGCATGTGCTGGCCTTTGTGTTAGTTGTCAGCGAATGTATGGTTTTCAGAAAGGAACCCTGAATTTCGATTTAGAAAAAATGGATAAGAAGGTAGATAAAAATGAAAAACGACAATCTATCTTTGATTATTTTGAAAATGATAGCCATTTGCAAGATATATTAATAACTGGTGGTGATTCATTTATGAATACAGATACTAGGCTGAAAGATATTCTTAATGAGTTTTTTAGTGTTGCAGAACGTAAAAAGGAAATCTCTGAATCTCAAAATGAAGGCGAAAGAATAGCAATGTTTCAAAGAGTACGCTTAGGAACGAGAATGCTTGCATATCTTCCACAGCGCGTAAGTGATGAATTAGTTATTATACTTAGAGACTTTAAGGAAAGAGCTGAAAAAATTGGAATTAAGCAGTTTATAATTCAATCTCATTTTGAAACCACAATGGAAATTACCCCTGAGGTAATTGAAGCTATTAAAATGCTTAGAGAAACGGGATGGATAATTGTTAATCAACAAGTATTTACAGCAGCAGCCTCGCGACGTTCGCATAGTATGCAGTTGCGCCGTGAGCTTAATAAACTCGGTGTGCTTCCTTATTATACTTTTGCTGTAAAGGGTTTTAGAGAAAACCGCGAAAATTTTACACCTTTAGCACGTGTGGCTCAAGAGGTGTACGAAGAGAAGAGTTTTGGAAAGCCTGTGAATGATAGAAGCATAGAGTTCTATAATAATCCCAAAAATAATCACAAACTTTTTAAGCAAATAGAAAAAGAAGAAGAAATTCCTTTTGTTGCTACAGACCGCAGTTTAATTAATTTACCTGCATTGGGTAAAAGCTTGAGCTTTGAGCAAGTTGGGATCACTATTGATGGCAGACGTGTACTTAGCTTCGAACATGATAAATTTCGTAATCATAGTCCAGTAGTGCATCATTCTGAGAAAGTGATTATTGTGGAGGCTAAGAGTATAGCTTGCTACCTTCGTCAACTGGAAACTATGGGTGAAGATATTAACGATTATAACGGTATTTATTCATATTCTAATGCCGAAACGGAAAGACGTTCTAAGGTTTTTGAATATCCTGAATTTGATTATAAGCAAACTGATAATTATAATAATTGCGATATATAAGCACATTCTTTATAATACTAAAACTATCGAACCATCAACTATAATTAGCTGATGGTTTTTTATTTATTATCTTTGTTAAATAATAAACCATAATTATATTGATATTTCGTATATGAGAATATAATAATCATTAATATTTTGTGTATGATATTGCAAACTAAGCTATTTTTTATGAAGCTATTTTTACTATTTATTATTTTCTTTTTTCTTTTTAAAGTAAGTTTTGCTCAAGCAGAGCAAGAGAAAGAGGAGATGTCATCTGCCGACAAAACCCAATTGTTTATTGAAAAAGCATTTAAGTACGCTCCTCTTCCTTTTCCTGGTTATGCTACCGAAACGGGTTTGGTGTTAGGTATAACAAAGTATAATGCATTTAAGTTTAAAAGTGATATTTTGCCAGATTCTCTAATACAACCTTCTAGTGTATTGGCTTATGCCTATTTTACACAAGAGCATCAGTATAAGCTGTATTTGATTACTGATTTTATGCACAGTAATAATAAAATCAATAGCAAATTCGAGTTTATGTTTCTCGATTATCCTTCCTATTACTTTGGCGTAGGAAATACAAATGATTTTGATTCTTCATATCTTGTGGATTTTAAAAATGTGATGGTTGCTCCATCAGTTAGTTATAATGTTGTTGAGAATCTTTATGTTGGTGCTAAATACACCTATAATAATTATATTACCATTGAATCTCTTGATTCCAAGATTGGAGATACTACCTTGGCTGATAATCAAGGCTTACAATCTGGTTTAGGGCTAGTAGTTTTTAGAGAGGCTCGCGATAATAGAATTAGAGCAACTAAAGGGTCGTATCTAAATGCTTCTTTTGATCTTTATAATGAATCCTTTGGTAGTAAATTTAATTACTCTCAGTTTACATTGGATTATAGATATTATTTCAC
>JAGLDA010000028.1 GCA_023145955.1 Bacteroidales bacterium | reverse complement strand
GGTGATGTGCCAATGCAGTCGATGCCAGTGGTTGGGGGAGCATATCGAATGCGAGGAATATATGAGAATAGGTATAGAGATAAAAATATGGTAATGGCTCAAATGGAAGCAAGATTTCCTATTTGGTGGATAATAAGTGGTGCTACCTATGTTGGAATGGGGCAAGTAGCACCACAAATATCTGATTTTTCACTTAGCAAATTTCATTATGGAGTTGGTGCTGGATTAAGATTATTAATTGATAAAGCAACGAGCTCTGTACTTCGTTTTGATTTTAGTTACGGTCCTTCAGGAAGTAAAGTATTTATTGGTTTTAATGAAGCTTTTTAGTTAAATACATTAGTTTTTAGTTAAAAATGTTGAAAAACAGGTACTTTACTTATTTCTGTAGCTAAAAAAAAGTATTATATTTGCAAAGTATAATGTCACTAATTTGAACAACAAACAATTTAAATATTAAAGTTATGAAAAAACAAGTACAATTTTTTAGCGTGATAGCATTATTTGTTATGGGTGCTTTATTCACACAATCATGTGAAAAAATTAAAGAAGCAGCAGCTTTTAATGTGCAACAAGAACTGCCTGATCATCATTTTGATTTGGATTCTTCAGCTACTTCTTCAAAGGGAGAAGCCCTTTTATATTCTGCATATTATGAGATAAATATTGATAGTATATTTAAAGCTAATGATATTGATAAAGGTAAAATTAGCGAAGGAAAATTTAAGAAAATATTAATTTCAATTGAAGATCCAAAAGATGCAATGCAGTTTGGTTTTTTGAGTTCTATTAGTTTTAGACTTGGCGAGAATGAGGATCAAAATGATGCTGTAATAATAGCTTCTGCAAAAGATATTAAGCAAGGAGATACTGAAATTGTTTTTGATGTAAATGATGATAATATGGATAAGTACTTAGAGCAAGATAAGTTTTTCTTTTTTGTATTTGGTACTTTAACGGGGCCTGTACCTGTTGAAAAACTTCCATTAATTATTAAGTCACAAATTGAATTTAAAGTTAGTCCTTTAAATTAAAAACTTATAATTCCTAAAAAGACCACTTGATATAATCATGTGGTCTTTTTTTTGTCCTATTTTATATATATAAAAAATTTATCTTCGCACAATAATATAGTACATATACGTTTGTCATTAATGAGCATCACAAAAACATTCCTTTTATTTTTTACACTGTTTTTATTCACAATGAATACAGTAGCTCAGGTGAATAAAGATAGGCGTATTATTCAATTTTCTGGAGTGGTGATTACTGGCGATAGCCTTAAGCCAGTTCCTTTTGTAAATATTATGATAAAGGGAACTTCTCTTGGTACCGTTGGTAATATTTATGGCTTCTTTTCTTTTGCTGCTTATACTGGTGATACTATTCTTTTTAGCTCTGTGGGTTATAAAACTTCAAATTATTACATCCCTGATACCTTGTCTTCTTCACGGTATACGCTATTTCAAATGATGGAAAATGACACATTGCTTCTTACTATGTCGGTTATATACCCTTGGGCAGATATCGAAGCTCTTGAGTATGCTATTGTGCAGCATAGGGTGCCGGAGAATGATTACGATAGAGCTATGAAAAATCTAAATCGTGAAGAGATGAAAGAAAGGGGAAAGTTTATGCCTATGGATGGAGCAATGAATTATCGTTATCAAATGCATCAACGAGTAAATCAGAATTATTGGAATGGTGGATATATGCCTAATCAATGGCTTAATCCTTTCGCTTGGGCTCAGTTTTTTAAAGCTTGGAAAGAGGGAAAATTCAAAAAGCAGGATTAAGTTATTACTGTTGTTATTACAACTACAAAAGTAGTATATGCATACTCTATTTCATCTATTATTTGCTTAACAAAGTCATCTGAATTTATTATCCCTTTAATGCGTTTCCTTCGCTCTTTAGAATTTGATTTTCCGTAAACCTCATTGTTTAAGTCACAAACACTAATAAGTCCTATTATTAACTTATTCTCAATAGATATTTCATTATTGCCTCGTATTATAATATTATTAAGCTCTAATCTAAGTAAATCCTCTGTTTGGCTGTTTTTGGTTGGAAAATTAGTGGTATTAAAAACCCAAAGTACTTTTGATTCTTTTTTTATAAGAATCTTTTTATCAATAAAATTCTGCACATAAATATCAATAGATTTTTGAGCACTGTTGCTAAATTTAACTATCCAATGCGAAATGCTATGTTCTTTATTTGACTTATATATTTTCTCTAAGGCGTAATCTAATACTTTATCGTGAGTAGGTTTAGTGTTTGAAACCTTTAGAAGCTTTTCTGAAAGACGTATTTTTTTACGAATAATTAATTCGGCAATTGTTGCCCCAGCAATTGTTGTATTAAATAATGGGCCGTGTGAAATAAATTTGCCGTTATCATTATCCAATGAAAGGAGTATTAGTTTCTCTACTAAATTTAATATCATAGGTTATTCTTTTATCATTTTTTTACTGATACTGCCTTCTTTTGTAGTAAGCTTATAAATATATATTCCAGCACTTAAGCTCGATGTATTTACAATGTATGAATGATTGCCTTCTGTAATAATACCATTATATATAGATTTTAGTAATTTACCTTCGATATTATAAAGTTCAAGCTTTATGTAATTCGGGCTGTTTATATGAAATGAGATAGTTGTATTATCAGAAGTTGGATTAGGGGTGTTCTGTAATAGCTTAACACCTAGTTTTTTCTTGGAATTATCAATAGATGCAGTATTAAAGAACCAGTAGTTAGCAGCATTTGCAGATGCTAATATCTCATTTTCATGATTTCCTGCCAATAGTGCAAAAGTTACCTTTAGAGTATCTAATGAAGCAATAGAATATGCCCCAGCACTGAGCATTGTACTTACGTCAGCGCCATTATTTGTTGTCCCTGCATCATTCCTGCTAGTTTGTATGGCATTCCATTTTTCAAATTTCAGGAATCCATCATATATATTTATACTACTATTGCTGCCATCATTATCAAAGTTATAACAATTGCCCATAGTTTTACTCATAAGCTGAACCCCTGTATATGTACCTCCTGCAGTTGCCCATGTATAGGCAATGTTTTCGTTGCTATTATAGCTAGCCTTATTTTCATAAGACAAACCTATATCCCAATCAGCATAAAAAGCTACATATATATTATTCAAAGGGCTGAAATTTTTGTTGACAATATTATATTCTAAGAATATGATATTATTTAAATCACTATTGTTAAAAGCATATGAATATTGACTTACTTCAATATTATTTTTTGAAAATCCTGCATTATCATCATTAAAAACACTAAAGAACCTTTGCTCGTTAGTAGTGCCAGTGATTTCTTGAGTGCTACTTATGGCAGCAAAATTAGAGTCAATGCCATTCCCTCCATAAATATTGTCAGATATTTTTGAATTAGAGCTTGCTATAACGAGGCCTCCCCAACTAAGAAGATTACGCCCATTATTGAATGTGAAACCACTACCAACCATCTTGGCTTCATCAGTATATCCAATTGTAGATACTGAGTTTACACTCGTCGTAATGTTATTTGTATCGAGTTGAGATGTTTGTTTGTTGAGGTATATTCTTGTCCATTCAAACCCACTATATGAAGTGTCTGAAAAGATAAGTTGAATATCAGCAAATTCTCCAATAGGAATATTAGGTAGTATTTTGTATTTCAAGGGTGTAGTAATATTCGATATGCTTGTTAGCGTTGGTATTATCCCTAGGTTTATGGAATCCATAATAGGAATAAGATATGGAGATGGTGAATATAGTTTCACGTTTAAATCTGCCGAAGATTGAGTTAAGTAGTTTATAAAATCGCCATTAATAAACAATGTATCATTAGAAATAGTTAAGCTCTGATTCTTGAATCTTATGGATGGTTTGAGGGTGTCGGTAAGTGCATTGTATATATTTAATCTGCCAGCGCCCATAAGCCCTGCAGTAATAGTGTTTTCTGAAATAGTATCAATAATATCGGCAGTTACTCTTAATTGTTCCGCAATCTGTAAATTTGTTAGTTGTGGAAAATGAGCTTTTACTAAAGCCGCCGCCGCAGCTATTATTGGTGCAGAAAAGCTTGTTCCATGTGAGGAGAAATAGGCATTATTTACCCATGTAGAATATACATAAGTACCAGGTGCGCTTAAATCTACTGTAGTTCCATATGAAGATTGCGACCAACGTACATCAAAAGTATCAGTGGCAGCGCAGCTTAATACATTCTCGTAAGAGGCAGGATAAAGCCAGTTGGCGTTATTACTATTTCCACAGGCAGCAACAATTAAAGCCCCCTTATTATTTGTTGCATAATTCACAACATCTCTACCAAAGTTCTCACCACCAGGGCCTCCCCAAGAGCAGTTTATTATTGCGGCACCATGGTCAGCAGCATACACAATTCCTTCGTAATCGGCAGATAAGCTTCCGTCAGTATTGTCAATACGCACGGGCAATACTTTAGTTCTATAACCAACACCAGCAATTCCGATATTATTATTAGGTACTGCACTTACAAATCCACTTACAAAAGTACCATGGCCATGTGCGCTCCATTGAGAGTTATTGTCATTATTTGCCACATCCCATCCGCAGAAGTTATCGATAAAGCCATCATTGTCATTGTCGATGCCGTCCACAGTGTCGTTATAATTATACTTTATACCTTCAATAAGGTCTTCTTGTAATTTGTCTATCCCTGTATCAGTAATAGCTACAACAATATTTGTGTCCCCTTTCTCAATATCCCATGCATCGTAAGCTTTTATATTATCTAAATAATACTGATTGCCAATTTTAGGATCTGAAGGCGTGTAGAATAATTTATTAATGGATCGATATTCAATAAATTGAAAAAGATTAGTAGATTTTAGTAAAGGGATTAGTTTATTGTTGAATTCTGAATTATCGAAATTTAGTGTAAACCATAAGCTTAAATCAACAAGCTCATCCCCAAATTCATTGATTTCATTTTGTGGAGGTAAATGCTTAGGAAAACTACGGTTTAGTTTCCAATTAGTAATTTTTGAGCATAAATCTTCAAAGTTAGAATCTTTTATCAAATTATTTTTAACTAAGTGCCTATTCTCTACTTTAAGTTTAAGCATTATTATATTCTTATTTACAATACCGCTGTTTTGAGTATATGCTGGCATTATAATTATTAATGCAATTATGAGGAGGTATATTGATTTATTCATCGTGATTTTAAGGTATATGATTAAGTATACAAATGTAAGCAATAATCAATTAAAAGTAAATTGATTTTTTTTCAAAAGGGATTAAACTATCAATAATAAAAGCTGTCGAAACATTAAATTATTTTGTTATTTTTGAGAATCTATAAATTTACTATACCATATTATGAAAAATAAAGTCATCTTTATAATTATTATTGCATTTGCATTGTCATTATTTTCTTTTAAATCTAATAATAGCCTAGGCTGGAAAGAATATAAAAATATTAATGGAGTATCTATATTCCAAAATATTGCAGATTGTACTAATCAGCATAACCCTACGGCAAATAGCTATTTTGTTTTTAAATATACAAATAGTAATAGTTATGATGTAAGAATAAGTTATAAAATTGAATATTGGGTGGGAGAAACTTGTAGAACAGCTGATTTGCTATCACCTAATGAATATGAAATAAGTATTGATATAGCAGCGGGACAAACTTTAGAGTATTCTTGTAGTGATAATAATAAAGGCTTTAAATTATACAAATCTAGTGATAGCAGGAATGATGATGGCTTGAATAGATTTGAATTTACTAATATTAAAGTAGAAAAAATATAGGTTATTTTAAAACCCCCTTATTAAGATGAAAAGAATTATTTTATTAGTATCGATATTATTTGGTCTAAATACTGCATACTCTCAATTACAGATTGATCAAACGTTAACTCCATCGCAATTAGTACATCAAGTATTAGTGGGTAGTGGGGTAACTATTTCTAATGTTACCTACACTGGTGATTTGATTGCCATAGGAAAGTTCGATAATGGATCAACAACAAACTTAGGTCTGCATTCAGGTGTTGTTCTAACTTCTGGTTCTGCTACAAATACTATAGGGCCAAATTCCTCAGGAAGCATTACCCTAAATAACTCCGGTGGGTCAGACCCACAATTGGCATCACTAATTACCCAAAATATAAATGATGCTGCTGTGCTTGAATTTGACTTTGTACCCATTGCAGATACGGTTAAGTTTACATATGTTTTTGGTTCTGATGAATATCCAGAATTTTCAACATCTAGTTTCAACGATGTTTTTGGTTTTTTTATCACAGGACTTAACCCTTCAGGAGGAAGCTATTTAAATTATAATATGGCTTTTATTCCAGGGACTTCTATCCCTGTTACTATTAATAATATAAATAATGGCAGCTCTAATAATGGCCCTTGTACAAACTGCTCATATTATATTAATAATACCAGTGGAATTACGCTAGAGTATGATGGCTTAACTACTGTAATGACCGCTTGGACACTTGTAACGCCTTGTACTACATATCATTTTAAGGCTGCTGTTGGTGACGCTAGTGATGCTGCATATGATTCTGGAGTATTTATTAAAGCTGGTAGCTTTAGTACTAATGCCGTGCAAGTAGCTTCTGATTATACTATCCCTGGCGCAATTAATAAAGGTATCGAAGGTTGCAATAGTGCAGCTGTAACGGTTACTATTCCAGAAATTCTAACGTACTCATACGTTGTAAATATTGATACAATGTGGGGCACTGCAACTAATGGTGTGGATTTCCCTACTATTACTAATACTATTACTGTTCCTGCGGGGCAATTAAGTGCCTCTCTAATATTATCTCCTTTGGTAGATAATGTAGCAGAAGGACAAGAAGAGTGGAATATGGTATTTGAAACTTCGCCATGTACGGTTGATACAATTACAATTCCTATAATAGACTATGTACCAATAACTTTTGCCTCTACAATGAATGATACTATGGTTTGTGCTGATAGTCTTATGATGAAATGTTTTCCTATTGATGGTTGGCCAAGTACGTATATGTTTGATTGGTCTCCTTCAGGCGATTTTATGAATAATCAGCTTCAAAATGCTTGGGCAAATCCTTCTCAAACAACTACATATTTTCTTAGTATTACAGATAGCTCTGGCTGCCCAGCGGTTATAGACTCTATTAATGTTAGTGTTTTCCCTAAGATAAATGCTAGTTTCCTTCCAGATATTTTTAAAGGATGTGAACCTTTAGAGGTTAGTTTTGAAGATATGACAACTCCTGCTGCAGCAAATTGGAAATGGTATTTTGGTGATGGAGATACTAGTATTATTCAAAATCCTACTCATATTTATAGTGCAGGTATATATGATATTAAACTTGAGGTTTCTTCTGCAAGTGGTTGTAAAAGTGAACTTGAGGTTAGTAATTTTATTAAGGTTTATGAGAAACCAATACCAAATTTCTACTTAGATCCATCAGTGGTTACTATTGATGAGTCTACAATAAGTTTTATTAATACTACCAATAATGGCTCGGCTTTTAATTATTTGTGGGACTTTGGCGATGGTAGTAGTGATGTTACTTTTAATGCTTCGCATGCTTATAATGATGCTGGAGAATTTGAAGTTTGGCTGTATGCTGAATCAGATAAAGGGTGCAAAGACTCTATTTCATTTTTAGCCACTGTTATAGTTGATGAAATTGAAGTGCCAAACGTTATTACACCTAATGGTGATGGTTTTAATGATATTTTCTATATTAAAAATATTACTAAGTTACAGTCTTCTAAATTAATGATTTATAACAGATGGGGAACTAAAGTTTTTAGTGTTGAGAATTATAAAAATGACTGGGATGGCGACGACCTTCCTGATGGAGTTTACTATTGGTATTTAGAGTATAAAACATATTTTAGAGAAAGTGTAGAAAAAGGTACTGTAACTATTATTAAATAGTTGCTTTTTTCGAACCAAAGATAACCCTTACAGAATAGCTTTAATTGGTGGTTTTGTAAGGGTTTTTTGTGTGTAATTGCATTTTCTTTATTACTTTTGTTCTTGAAAAAAAAGATATTTTAGTCAAAATACATATGAGGTTATTTTTAATAACAACACTTTCCTTTTTATATATTTATAGTTATTCTCAGAACATAGCTGATTCAACTGTAGCTATATCTTATGAAATAGTAGAAGATACTATTGCCTATGATAGTATGGCTTATGCCATTTCATTTAATGATAGATTAGAAGAGTTTGGTTATCAAAATTGGCAAACTAATGAAGTTTATTATAAGCATAATGAGGTATTGAATACAGACGATTCAATAGCAATTACCTTAGTTGATAGTTGTAAGAACGAATGCTATTCTCATCCTTTTCAGGGAGCAATTACTTCACATTTCGGATACAGAAGATATCGACAACATTATGGAATTGATATAGATTTAATTACTGGCGATTCTGTAAAAGTGGCATTTGATGGCAAGGTAAGGGTAACGAAATATACTAGAGGTTTTGGTAAATTGGTTGTAGTTCGCCATAAAAATGGACTGGAAACAGCTTATGCACACCTTTCTAAGATTCTGACAGATTCTAATGATTGTGTGAAATCAGGAGATATTATTGGTCTTGGTGGAAATACTGGGCGTAGTACTGGTAGCCATTTGCATTTTGAGGTGCGTCACCTTGGTAGAGCTATGGATCCTGAGAGCATTATTGATTTTGATAAAGCAGAGCTTTTAGATGATAATATACTTATTTGTGATAAGAATTTTGATTATTTGCAACGTATTGCTAATGATAAGAATGCTAAATTTCATTATGTGAAAAGTGGAGATAATCTTAGCAGAATAGCTAGACGATACAAAACTAGAATTAGTAAATTGTGTTATTATAATGGTATAAATCAGAATGCTATTTTACAAATTGGACAAAAATTAAGGGTTAGATAAATATGGATAATCGTAAACTGATAGTATTTATAGCAATTTCGATTATTTTGATACTAGGTTCTTGTGGTGAAGAGAAAAGAAAACCTAAAGCCAAAATTAGAGAAATAACTGTTGAATCACAACTATCTGTTTCAGCGAAAAAGGCTTTAGCAAAAAAAATGGATAAGTATTTTGTTGATCAAGCAAAATATCATAGATTTAATGGTAGTGTTCTTATTGCCAAAAAAAATGAAGTGATTTTTAGTGGTAATTATGGAATCGCAAATTTTTCTAGTAAAGAGAAATTAAATGAATCTTCAATATATCAACTGGCATCTTTAAGTAAGCAATTTACTGCAGCAGCAATTGTTCTTCTGCAGCAAGAAGGTAAATTGGCTTATTCTGATACTATTACAAAATATTTTCCTGATTTTCATTATAATAAAGTTACAATTCAGCAGTGTTTGAATCATACTGCAGGACTGCCAAATTACTACTGGATTGCAGAACATAAATGGGAAAATAAATATCCTCCAACAAATGAACAAATAATGGAAATGATGGAAGATGATGATGTTATGCCTTATTTTAGCGCGGGAGCAAAATATGCATATTCTAATACAGCATATATGGTGTTGGCGTCAGTGGTAGAGAAAATATCGGGAATATCCTTTGCCGACTTTTTAAAAGAAAATATATTTAATCCAATAGGAATGAACGATTCCTATGTTTATAGTTTTACTTACGATAAGGAAAGAGAAAATCAATTGTATGGCTATAGAAAGCAAGGCCGTAGATATATCAAAATACCAGGAACAATCAACGATGGAGTAGTTGGAGATAAGAATGTGTACTCAACTGTTTATGATCTATTTAAATGGTATAAGGTACTTAATAGTAATAAGTTGATTTCAGACTCAAGTAGAGCAAATATGTATTCCTTAGGAAAAACATCTAGAGGTTATGAAATTCCTTATGGCTTTGGTTTTCATATTGACGAAAAGAATAATATA
>JAGLDA010000027.1 GCA_023145955.1 Bacteroidales bacterium | reverse complement strand
CGAAGATGATTTGAATACATATCGCTATCATACAGAACATATTAAGGTAATTGATTATATAAAAAATAACAATATTGAAACTACAGCTGTAGATTCAATATATTAATAATAGAATTATGCACGAATTATACACATTTGCACTTTTTGTATTTACAAGTTTTCTGGCAATAATAAACCCTGTGGGCATTGCACCTCTATTTGTGGCATTAACAAGTGATCTAACGCCAAAACTAAAAGTAAAAACAGCAATTAAAGCCTCTATTACGGCATATTTTATACTCTTGATATTTGCTTTTGCGGGTCAAATGCTTTTTGGGTTCTTTCATATATCAGCAGCAGGATTCAGAATGGCAGGAGGAGTAATATTCTTAATAATGGGATATGAAATGCTTAATGCTCGACTTAGTAAGATTAAATATAACCCTGAGGAAGACGAGGATATTACCGAAGCTGAAGCTACAGATGTAGCAATTACACCACTAGGAATACCTATGCTTGCAGGACCAGGAGCTATTACCAACGCTATTGTACTTATGGATGACGCTCAAAATTTTGAATCAAAACTAGTTTTCCCCTTGGCACTACTAGCCGCTATATTGGTTGTGTTTTTCGCTTTAGTAAGCAGCAGTAAGCTTATGAATTATTTTGGAGAAGTTGGCAATAAAGTTATGCTTAAAATAATGGGTCTTATTACAATGGTAATGGGCTTTGAATTTTTCTTCGCAGGACTAAAGCCTTATTTGCAAGATATATTTTTGATAGGGAAAATAATAATACCAGCTGCAATAATAGAATAGAAATTAATTCCATTCTAATTCTATTTACAATAATTACCACAATTAATATATATCGCTAAGGATATTTTTTTTAAAATTATATAACCTATTTACTATACATTTGCACAATAATTACAACTTACAAATTTTACAATAAATAATTATGAAGAAAATAATACTAATAATAAGTCTTTCTATCAGCTTTATGTTCACCGCAAAAGCACAAATAGAATTTGCTGCAATGGGAGGATATTTCTTAGGAGGTCATGTAGATTTTTGGGAAGGAAGATTTGAAATGAGTGACGAAGCTGTATATAATATTACAGCAAGTATTCCTACAATGAAAGGAAATAATGTCGAAGTTTCGTATTCATACGCTAGTGGTACTGGTATTTTTAATCCTTATTCAAACACAATAGGTTATAGCCGAATAGAAGCTCCACTAGTAACTCATTATGCAATGATTGGTAGTTATCAGAATTTTAAAACAGGATCTCCAGTTACTCCATTTATAGGCGTAAGTATTGGTGCTGGAATATACGACTACCAATATAAAAACACTGCTAACGTATGGCGCTTTGCTGGTAGCCTTGGTGGTGGAGTTAAAATAGATATTAGTGAAAAAATAGGAGTTCGCCTTCAAGCAAGATTACTAATGCCGATGTATTTTGCAGGAATTGGTTTCTATGCAGGAATTGGTACAGGCGGTGCAAGTAGTGGTTTAAGTATGAATACTGGAGCAATTGCTATTCAGGGAGACTTTAGTGGAGGACTTATTTTTAAGTTAAAATAAAACACTTTTATATTTTTTATAAAAAAGCAGCATTTATATAAATGCTGCTTTTTTTACGCGCTAATATTTTGAATAATACCTTTTTGGACTCAAAACTGCCAAAATAAATTGCAAATATAGAAATGAGTTTACATAAAACTAAACATCAAATAAGCCAAAAAAGAACTCTATACATAACTAATTCACATAACAAAAACATCTAAGTAGCTATAACACTGTTAACAATACATAACAATCATATTATCTTACTAGGCAATAAAACCACTATCTTCGCGCCCTTAAATTCAAGACTATGGAAAATATAAGAAATATTGCAATAATTGCCCACGTTGACCACGGCAAAACAACATTGGTTGACAAGCTATTGCACCAAGTAAATATGTTTCGCGACAATCAAGAAGTAGGAGACTTAATACTCGACAGCAATGATTTGGAGCGTGAAAGAGGGATTACAATTTTATCGAAAAATGTATCTGTACACTATAAGGATGTAAAAATAAATATTATTGACACTCCTGGTCACTCCGATTTTGGTGGCGAAGTAGAGCGTGTGCTTAATATGGCTGATGGAGTTTTACTAATTGTAGATGCTTTTGAAGGCCCTATGCCTCAAACTCGCTTTGTATTAGAAAAAGCAATTAGTCTTGGACTTAAGCCAATGGTGGTTGTAAATAAAGTTGACAAACCAAATTGTACTCCTGACGAAGCTCAAGAGGCTGTTTTTGATTTAATGTTTAACCTTGAGGCTACAGAAGATCAGCTTGATTTTCAAACCGTATATGGTTCTGCAAAAAATGGCTGGATGAGTGCTGATTGGAAAGAGCCAACTACTGATGTTACATATTTGCTAGATCAAATTATAGAACACATTCCTGCTCCTGTGGTGCAAGAAGGTACTCTTCAAATGCGTATTACTAGTCTTGATTACAGTAGTTATACTGGTAGAATTGCCATTGGTAAAATTACTCGTGGAAGCTTAAAATCAGGACAAAAAATATCTTTAGTAAATAGAAAAGGTGAAATATATAAATCTGTAATAAAAGAAGCATATACTTTTGAAGGATTAGGCAAGCGCAAAACTAAAGAAGTAATACAATGTGGAGAAATATGCGCCATATTTGGGTTAGAGCAATTTGATATTGGAGATACAATTGCTGATTTTGAAGCTCCAGAAGGCTTAGCTCCTATTACTGTAGATGAGCCTACTATGAGTATGCTTTTCACAATTAACAACTCACCTTTCTTTGGTAAGGATGGAAAATTTGTAACTTCACGCCAATTAAGAGATAGACTATATGCCGAAACAGAGAAAAACCTAGCACTTAAAGTTGAGGATACTGATGCTGCTGAGTCTTTTATTGTTTATGGTAGAGGGATTCTCCACTTATCGGTGTTGGTAGAAACTATGCGCCGCGAGGGTTATGAACTTCAACTTGGTCAACCACAGGTAATTGTTAAAGATATTGACGGAGTAAAAAGTGAACCTATTGAGGCTTTAACAGTTCAGGTTCCTGAAGCATTTTCTGGAAAAGTTATTGAATTAGTAACCGCTCGTAAAGGAGATATAGCAAATATTGAAGTAAAAGGTGATAGAAGCCATTTAGAATTTCATATACCATCACGAGGAATTATTGGTTTAAGAAACCAAATGCTAACTGCTACTGAAGGTGAAGCAATAATAGCTCACCGTCTTAAAGGTTATGAACCATGGAAAGGCGAAATTGGACTTCGTAGAAACGGTGCTCTTATTGCCCTAGAAACAGGTGTTGCTATTCCATTTTCAATTGATAAATTGCAGGATAGAGGTAAATTCTTCGTTCATCCTGGTGAAGATATTTATGAAGGAATGGTTATAGGCGAACATATACGTCAAGGCGACTTAGTTATTAATCTTGTGAAAACTAAGAAACTTAGTAATATGCGTTCTTCTGGTAACGACGACAAAGTAAGGATTACTCCTGCTATTAAATTCTCGTTGGAAGAAGCTATGGAATATATTCGTAATAACGAATATCTTGAAGTAACACCTAACAGTCTTAGATTACGTAAAATTCTTCTTAAGGAAAATGACAGAAAACGATTAAGAAATGCTGGAGAATAATTTTTCAGTAATATAATTAGATATATAAACACCCTTTTCATTAATTTGATTGGGGTGTTTTGTTTTATTAATTATCTTTGTATAAATAATTAATAAATGAAAAAGAGCACTCTTCTTTTACTGTTAATCTTTCTTATTAATACAGCATCATTCAGCCAAAATGGAACAAGTGATAGTATTGTGCATGGCGAAAAGCATATATCATACGCGCTAATTCCAATAGTATCTTACAATAGGTCATTTGGATATCAAGCTGGATTTATGGCTAATGCATATTTCAATATTAATAAAAAAGATACTATATCACCTGTTTCTATGATTGGTACAATGGGCTCTTATTTCCAAAACAAGACTTTATTTGCTGGGATATTTAACAAAAGTTATTTTGCAGAGGATACTTGGCGTACCATGACAGCAGCATTCTATGGGAATATAAATTTCCAAACATATATAAACTTTATAGAAATACTAAATAACAATAAAGATTATTTACCTGAAATACCTCCAATTCCTCAACCAATAATAGACTCATTGAACCTTGACGAGAGTAAAATTGTTGATTATAATATGAAAGTAGCGATGGTGTACTTTAACATTAAAAGAGCAGTGGTGCCACACTTATACATTGGGGCTCAAGCAAGTTATACCAAAACTGTAACCGAATTTGCCTCTCAAGAATTGCTTACTCAAACAGAATATCTATTTGGCTTTGGGCTTGCTTCTGAATACGATAATAGAGATTTTGTAATGAACCCTACAAACGGAATTAATATAAAGTTAAACACAAATTCATTTCTTGAATCTTTAGGCTCTAGCAGCGAATATCATAAAATAGATTTTACTTTAAATAAATATTTTCATTTATCGGATAAAGCTATTATAATGGGAAGGTTATATGGCATAACATCATTTGGGAATGTGCCTTTTTCTGGTCAGAATGTAGTTGGCCGTGACGATATGAGGGGGTATAGCAAGGGAGAACATCGTGCAAATATAGTTTACAATATGCAAACAGAATACCGATGGAATTTCTATAATAAATGGGGAATGGTTGCATTTGGTGGTATAGGCATGGCTTTTGACGATTTTAATGGCAAAAACTATAGCGGTATACTACCTTCAATTGGCGCTGGGATAAGATATAAGGCCATAGAATCTAGAAATATAAATATAGGAATAGATATAGCAAAAGGAATTAATGACTGGGGGTTATACTTTAGAGTTGGCGAAGCCTTTACTCGCTAAATATTAACACCCAGCATTACAACTTTATCCAAATAAATCCTTAATATCATCTACATTAATATTCTTCATTATATTTTCATCAGTTTGAATAATATCAGCAGCAAGTTGCTTTTTCTTGGCTTGTAATTTCATTATTTTTTCTTCCACAGTATTCTCACAAATCATACGATAGGCAAAAACTTTTTTATCCTGCCCAATTCTATAACAGCGATCTATTGCTTGATTTTCAACAGCAGGATTCCACCAAGGGTCCATAATATACACATAATCTGCAGCAGTAAGATTTAGCCCTGTACCTCCAGCTTTTAAGCTAATAAGGAAAACTCTTAGTTCACTATTATTCTGAAAGTTATTTACAGAATCCTCACGTTGCTTTCTAGAACTTTTACCATCCAAGTATTCATAATCAACTCCAATCCTATTAAGCTCCTCACGAATAAGAGTTAACATACCTACAAATTGAGAAAAAACTAACACCTTATGATTTGCTGTTTTACTAGTAATATGCTTCGATATCTCTTTAATTTTAACACTTTCGGAAGTTATTACATTATCATCATTAATTAAAGAAGGAGCATCACAAATTTGACGCAAGCGTGTTAGTGCCTTAAGTACCATCATTTTTGACTTATTAAGTCCCTCCTCTTTAATATTACCCATCAACTCATCTTTGTACATATTTCTATATGCATCATAAACCTGTCGCTGCTCATTATCCATCTGGCAATAAATTACACTTTC
Source organism: Bacteroidales bacterium (assembly GCA_023145955.1). Lineage (GTDB taxonomy): Bacteria > Bacteroidota > Bacteroidia > Bacteroidales > UBA1556 > UBA6267. Next base: position 8,213 of record JAGLDA010000027.1, on the reverse strand, counting down.
TGTTTTTGCAGGAAGCTCTGTTGCCACTTTTTCTTTAGTACGGCGTAATACAAAAGGATCAATTAGGCGCTGTAGCTCTACTGCTCTCGCAGTATCTCCTTCTTTATCAATGGGTATAGAATAGCCTTCTTGAAAAGATTTTACTCCTCCAAAGAAACCAGGATTCACAAAATTCATTTGAGCAAATAAATCAAAAGTAGAATTCTCAATGGGCGTACCTGTTAGTGCAATTCTATTTCGTGCATTTATAAGGCTAGCAGATTTAAAACGTCGAGAATGAGGATTCTTTATATATTGAGATTCATCCAAAACAATATAATTGAATTTGAAATCTTTCATAAACTCAATATCGCGGAGCAAAATTCCGTATGTTGTAAATACTAAATCATTTTCCGCAAAAGCACTTACATCTCTATTTCTTTGAGGCCCATAATGATAATGTGCCTTAAGTTTAGGCGCAAACTTTGCAATTTCATTTTCCCAATTGAATAACAATGTAGTAGGTATAACTATTAGGCTAGGAGGCGTATTCTTTTTCTGTATTTTCTGCATAAAAGCAAGAATCTGAATTGTTTTTCCTAAGCCCATATCATCGGCAAGAATTCCACCCCAGCCCATTTCATCAAGAAAATTTAGCCAATTCAAGCCCTCCTTTTGATAGTCGCGCATGGTAGCAGTAATTGATTTTGGCACTTTCACTTTTTTAATTTCAGAAAATTTGGCTATACGGCGACGCTTTTCCAATATTTCCTCAACAATTTTAGCATCATCAATATTCTCAAATAGCTCATCAATTACCGAAAATTTAAGCTTTGAAATTTCAATTTTATCGCCCTTAATCTCTCCCTGCCTAAAATAATTATTTAATTTTGCAAACCACTCGGTTGGCAACACACCTACGCTGCCATCTCCTAGCTTAATAAACTTCTGTTTATTTAATATTGCTTTCTTTAAATCTCGTAAACTAACAAAATTATCGCCAAAGCTAAGCTTTACATCTACCTCAAACCAATCGATACCAGAAGAAACCCCAGTGGATATATGAGCATGGTAAGGTGAGTATTTAAAATTCTTTAAATTTTTAAGGCCATATACTTCAACATCCTTAGTTTTAAGCTCTTCGAAAAAACTATAAAACCACATCTCCTTCATAAAATCATCATAATGCAGAAAGAAGGAATCATCAGTCCTTTGAGAAGAAAACATAGGGTGAAGATCTGATACCATATCCAGAAAATCCTCCTCAAGCTCAAAATTACGTTTATATTCTTTAATTTCTTCGCTGGAATTATGCATAATATTTCCCTTTGAAAAAATATCAACAGTAACAGCCCCATCATAAACTACCATTGGGCGAATCATAAGATATTTATCTTCCTCAGAAAGATAAACCTGTTTTTTAGTGAAGTCGAGGCTAAGCACATCAACATCATATGTGTCTTTATCGAAATTTATATTAAAATTATGTGAAAGTGGTGATATTACTTGGTCAAAGAATTCCTCCTTAAACTTAAGGCTCATTTTTATTTCTTCATTCCCTTGTTGAAAAACTACTCCATCCTCATAACTTCTAAGGGGATATATTTTTAGCTCATCACTTTTTAGAACTATCATGTTTCCATTAGAAATATCTATCTCATTAAAGGCATATAATTTGTCGCCAATTCGAGCCTGCATTTTTGCAATATAAAACATATCATCTTTGAAAACAGAGACCTCAACCCAAGCAGAAATATCTGAAACTACTACTTTATTTAGACTTTTCTTAGACACTTTAGTATAACTATCTTCTTTATAAAAAACAAAGCTTTCGTTTGCAAGTGCCACTAATACTTTATTGGTATTTTCCCATAATTCAATATTAGATTCTATATCCATGGCTTTAGATAGTAAATCCATTATATTATCTTGATTGTCAGTGGTTACCAACTTTGATTTTGCAATCTCATGAATAATTGAAAATCGAGAAACCATTTTTGTTTTATTACTATTCCCTTTTCCTTCAATGGGGTCAATACTTATAAATGACTGCTCATCATAACCCATTATTTGAATTACAAATCCTAGCATAAACTCGTGATTTTTCACATAAGTAGAAATTGGCAAATTACGATTATGGTTTATCTCATTAAGCAAATTATCAAGCCTTTTCTGTCCACGAGTAGTTTTATTATTTGGAATTACTACAGAGCTCATTTTCACAGTTGGAACAACTCCTATTCCTTCATTAAAATCAATTGAAAGGTGAAAACACTTATCAAAATCAACTTTAGAACTTAAGCCATATTCTTTGAGCTTTTTCTTTTTAAACTTTTCTATATCAGCAAAAGCTAGGGAAAGAATATCAGGAAATTTGCTCTGCGCAATAATCATTAGCACCAATGCCTCACCTTGCTTTAAACCTTTGCGTACATTTGGCTCTTCCGACTGAATGGTAACATTACCATTAATATTACGAATGCGAATAGTTTTACTATTCAAGGTCAACTCTATTGAAATAAGCCCATCGCTTATAAAGGATGATTTAATTAAACGATTTGATGAAACATATAATAAGGAATGAAACTCGCTTAGAGTATTACTAAAAACCAATTCACGAGTTATATTTTTATACTTATTTATGGGATATCTACCTTCAATTCTCTGTTTAAAGGCAGTTTTATATTCTTTAGTCTCCTTTTTAGTATCACTTTCATTATAGTTTGCAATAGCAAAAAGCGCAGCAACAGCATGCTTACACACAGGACCCCAATCGTAAGGGCAGGTACAAGATGTAGATATTCTATTTGTAGATAAACCTTTAACTTTAGTAATATATTTTCTAGTTCCCTCAACCATGCACATCCAAGTATCGTCTGAATTTGAATAGTCAATAGACAAAACCATGCCATTAGCATATAGTTCCTGCCCTCTTTTTTTTACTTGAAAATCGACAAACTTGCCCAAAAAAGAATCAATATTGCTCATAATTTTTATTTTATCTGTTATTACACTTTGAAAAAATAAATGGTAAAGTTATATAAACCTAACACTAAATACATTACGTTTTCAAAATGCGACTGACAAAATTAGCAAAAAAAAATTGATAATTACATTTTTATGAAAGATTTTTCAAGAAAAATAATAGTGTATTTTTTTTATCTTCGCAGATTAAATATACATATATGGCATTTTTAAGAACATTACTAATATTGATGCTTTTCTATTACGGTTTTAAACTAATAGTTAAGTTTTTACTTCCTTTTTTTGCACAACGCTGGGTAAAAAAAGCTCAGAATAGGTATAATGAGCAACAAGGGTTTACAAATCCTGATGAGGCAAAACAAAAAGAAGGAGAAGTGAATATTTCTGGCACAAACAAACAGAAAACTAATAGCAACCAGAAAGAAGATTTGGGAGATTACATAGAGTTTGAAGAAGTTAAAGAAGACAAATAAATATTACTATGATTAATAAAATAGATTTCAAGAAATACTTACCACATCTAGCAGCAATAATTATTTTCCTCGGAATTGTACTTGTTTACTTTGGCCCATTATGGCAAGGCAAAGTTCTAAAGCAGCACGATAGGAATACATACATAGGTATGTCTAAAGAAATTAGTGACCATAGAAAAGCATATCAAGAAGAAGCTCTTTGGACAAACTCAATGTTTGGTGGTATGCCAGCATATCAAATATCTGTTGCTCATAGTGAGAATCTAATTCGTTATATCGATAGTTATTTATTCCGACTAAAACTTAATAGACCCGCTGATTACGTATTCCTTTATATGGTAGGTTTTTTTATACTAATGTTAGTTCTGGGAGTAGATCCATGGCTCAGTATACTTGCTGCCATAGTTTATGCTTTTTCATCCTACTACTTCATTATTCTTGGTGCGGGGCATAATACCAAAGCCCATGCAATAGGATATATGGCCCCCACATTAGCATTTGTAATATATACTTTCAAAAACAGAAAATATCTTATTGGCGGAACACTCTTTAGTCTCTTTATGGCTTTAGAATTATATTCAAATCACCCACAAATTACCTATTATCTAGGATTTATTGTTTTATTTTATGGAATAGCCGAATTCTATGGAGCAATAAAGGAAAAAGAATTTGCCCATTTTGGAAAGTCCGTTGGAACATTAACACTAGGACTACTTCTTGCTATAGCAGTAAACTCTGGTAATTATTGGACTACCATGGAATATTCTCCATATACCATTAGAGGAGCTTCGGAGCTTAGCTTTGATCATAAAATAAAATCTAGCGGACTAGACCGTGATTATGCAACGCAATGGAGCTATGGCAAAGAGGAAACTCTTACTCTAATGATTCCAAATGCAAAGGGCGGTGGAAGCATTCCCATTGGATCTTATGCCAGCAAATCACTCGACAAGGTTAGCAATCAACAATTCAAACGCAATATTGCTTCCATGGGAGCTTATTGGGGTAGCCAACCAATGACGTCAGGACCTGTATATGTTGGAGCAATAGTAGTTTTCCTATTTATTTTTGGCCTTTTTATTGTAAAAGGGAGAATGAAATGGGCAATATTTGCTGTTACTTTATTGAGTATTTTCTTGGCATGGGGACATAATATGATGTGGTTCACAGACCTATTCTTCGATTATATGCCTGGTTATAATAAATTCCGTACAGTATCTACTATTCTTGTTATTGCAGAGCTAACAATGGTATTATTAGCATTTATTGCACTAAATAATATTATTAAGAAACCTGAGATAGTAAAAGAGAATTTAAAATACTTCTATATTTCATTGGGATTAACTGCTGGGTTAAGTATAGTTTTCTATTTAATGCCTAGTTTATTTAGCTACCTAAGCGATAGAGATATGGCGCAGCTAATGGACTTACAAAATAAATACCCAGAGCAAGCAGCAATTTACCAACAATTATTTGATGATTTAGTATTAGTAAGAATGGACATTTTTACTTCAGATGCTATGCGCAGTTTCCTTTTTATAATATTTGGCGCAGGATTAATATTTGTTTATTCAATAAAGAAATTTAATAAAAATATACTATTGGCTAGTTTAGCATTTTTAATGCTTGCCGATATAGTAACTGTTGACAGGCGATATATAAATGATGATAACTATGAGAGAAAGGTAAAAGCAAGCAATCCTTATAAAGCTACTCAAGCAAATATGAGTATTCTACAGGATAAAAATCCTAACTTTAGAGTATTTAATACTACTGTTAGCAGCTTTAATGATGCTTCTACTTCATATTTCCACAAATCTATTGGTGGGTATCATGGTGCTAAACTTCGTAGATATCAAGATGTTATTGAGCATCACTTATCGCGAGGGAATATGCAAGTATTGAATATGCTTAATACCAAATATTTCATTGTTGGCGGACAAGGTGGAGCTCCAGTGGCTCAAAGAAATCCAGAGGCCATGGGTAATGCTTGGTATGTTATGAACAAGTTAATTGTTTCATCGCCTGATCAAGAGATTATTCACCTAGGCAAAGCTATAGAAATAATAAATATTGGCAATAATGATAATCTTGATATTTATGGTAGAGCAATGGAGAATACAGATACTATCCTTAATACTACACAAATATCTATTACCGCACCTAGTGGACAACAGATTGGTTTTGATCTAAGTAGGCTACCAATTTTTGCTGGCCGTGATTATGTAATTGGTAATAACCCATTAGATACCTCTGACAACTTTATTGATATTTCATCAATACCTGGAGGAATGTATCTTGCTAAGAAACAGTTTAAGATTAAAATTATCTCTGAATTTAATCCTAAAAGAACTGCGATTATAAATAAGAAATTTAGCTCATACTTAGATGAGAATAAATTTAATTATTTACCATCGGCAAGAATCAGCCTTACGCAATATTTACCTAATCACTTAACATATATTACTCACGCAGAATCACCACAACTAGCAGTATTTTCAGAAATATACTACGATGCTGGTTGGAATGTATATATTGATGGTAAGAAATCAGAATATATAAGAGCAGATTACCTTCTTCGTGCAATGGTTATACCAACAGGAGATCATAAGATTGAATGGAAATTTGAACCACAATCATATTTTATTGGCAAAAAGATAACTTTCATTTCCTCATTACTTCTTATATTATTAGTAATTGGTGGAATAGTATGGGAATTGAAAAAGAAAATAACAGAAGATAAAAAATAGAGTTTAATATATATTATTGAAGACCTATAAACCTATGAATAAGAAAGTTTTAATCATAACCTACTATTGGCCACCTTCTGGAGGAGCAGGCGTACAGCGATGGTTAAAATTTTCCAAATATCTTAAAGAATTTAATTGGGAGCCTATCGTGCTAACTGTTGACGAAAAATATGCTTCCTATCCTCAATTGGATGAGTCTTTATCTGCCGAAGCCAATAGTATTACAACCTTCAAAACAAAAACTTTTGAGCTATATAGCCTTTATACATCCTTAAAAAAGAATAAGGAAATACCATATGGAGGTTTTAGCAACGAACAGGAACCTAATATTGTACAAAAAGCTGCACGCTTTGTTAGAGGAAACTTCTTTATCCCCGACCCACGCAAAGGATGGAATAAATATGCCATAAAAAAAGCAAATAAAATAATAAAGGAGCATAATATTGATACTGTAATTACAACTAGTCCACCCCACTCTACTCAACTGATAGGTCTTGCAATAAAAAATCAATTTCCGAATATAAAATGGATTGCTGATTTGAGAGATCCATGGACAGACATTTATTTTTATGATAAATTTTTTCCAAGTATACTTGCTAGAAAAATTGACAGTAAATATGAAAAAAATGTGATTGAGAAATCAGATATTGCTATATGCGTAAGTCCTAGTATTCAAAAAACATTAACAAAGCGATATCCACAATCTAAAATTGAGGTAATTACTAATGGTTATGATGAGATTGATTTTAGTAAAGAACTATTTGCCAATACAAAGAAAAATAAAGAATTAGTATATACTGGAACTTTAACTACAGACTACCCATTGCAGGAAATTATTGATTTGTCTAATCGAATTCCAGAGCTTAATTTTAGTTTCTTCGGAAGTACACCTCGAGAATTTAGAGAAATGGTAGCGGAGAATAAGCTAGATAATCAATTCAAATTTAATAAGACAATTCCACATAGCGAAATAACAAAAGAGATGATTAATGCAGGCATCCTTCTTTTGCTAATTCCTAAAGTACCTCAAAATGAAGGAATACTTACAGGTAAGCTTTTTGAATATATTGGATCTAAATCGCCAATACTGGCCATTGGTCCAAAAAATGGCGACGTAGAAGGAATTATCAAGGAAACAAATTCTGGCTTTTATTTTACTTATGAAAATGCAATTGATATCTCCAAAAGTAATATTGATAGTTTATATAATATAAAAACTAACGATAATTCTAAAGAATACTCCAGAAATAACATTACACAAAGGTTAGTAAAATTGATAAATTTATAGCTAGAAAATATTTTTATTTTCTATATTTAGTAAAAATCACAACTATTTCTTTACAAAAAGTAATATATTCATATATCTTACTTTATTTCAGCATATTACGCATATCTCTTCAAATACAAACTATCATTTAACCAAGTATATTGCAAGTTTTAGTTTCAATTTACAAGGTTAGTATATATTTTTACCACGTATATTGCAAGATTAATTTGCAATATACATACTTATTTTGTATCTTTGTGAAATTATAAATTGATAGAAATGTGATGATAGCACGACAACTTAAGAAAGAAATAGACAAATACATTAATCGCATACCTGTGGTTGCAATTATTGGTGCTCGACAAGTTGGGAAAACCACACTTGCAAAATCACTAATTCCTAAAAATAAAGAAACAATATTTTTGGATTTAGAAAAAAGTTCAGATCGATTAATAATTGCTGAAACCGAAAGTTTTTTAAACCTCAACAAAGGCAAGACTATATGTATTGACGAAATACAAATGATGCCTAGCATATTTACAGAATTAAGGAACTTTATTGATAATAATAAAGACACTAATTTTATAGTGCTTGGTTCCTCATCACCAGAATTATTGAGAAACACATCAGAAAGTTTAGCTGGTAGAATTTATTATTTTGAATTATCTCCATTCCTTTGGAAGGAAATAAAGCATAAAACTACACTGCATAACTATATGTTAGTTGGCGGCCTACCACTAAGTATATTGGCTACAAATA
>JAGLDA010000026.1 GCA_023145955.1 Bacteroidales bacterium | reverse complement strand
AATACTTTTATGCTACGAAAATTGCAACCCTATCATATAAATTTGAAGAAGCGCTTAATAAAAAGTCCTAAAATATATTTTAGAGATACTGGGATACTAAACGCTTTATTAAACATAAATACTTTTGATGAGCTATTTTCGCACCCTGTATATGGTAGCGAATGGGAAATTATTATAATAGAAAATATTATCAGTAAATATAAAGATTGGGATTATTACTATTATAGAACAGCAAGTGGCAACGAAATAGATTTGGTATTAACCAAAGCCAAAAGAGTAATTGCCATAGAGATAAAATCCTCAAATACTCCCAAATTGAGTCGTGGATTTTGGCTAGCTCTTGATGATATAAAAGCCACAGAGGCTTATGTTATAGCACCAGTAAGCATCAATTATCCCATGAAAAACAATGTGATGGTTTATAATCTTGAAGATTTTCTAGAGAAGGATATATAAGATAACACCCCATATATAAAAGAACCTTTTATAACTTATGGAAGGTATTTTGCCCCCACACCTAGAGTGTATAAATATGGAATGGCAGGCAGGAAATTTACTGTAATATATTGGTTATTCTTTATCAAATGAGAGTATTCTATCTGTCCGCCATACCATACAAACTTACTCTCCCAAACTCCATTTCTTGAAATTTTCATATATTCAGCATCATGCTGGTAATTATCTTCCGTATTCCAATTTTTTCTGTAATACAAAAATGGGCCAAAGCTCATACTCAACTGATCTGTTTTGCTCGTAAAGCCAATTATATCATCATGCAAATCCACTCCAAAGTGAGTTATTCCGGCAAAATGACCAGCACAATCACTGAATACAATTGATTGCATAATTTTTGCACCCAAATAATCATTAAAGCGATACGATAGAAAGAATGTGAGTGACGAAAAAGCTACAAAATTTCCTTTTTTATCAAGTTTCCATTTATACAGTTCAGTATTCTCATACTTCTCCTTTTCAGGATGATAACCTAGTCCAGAAATAGATATACCAATAGAAAATTGCGCCAAAGCAATGCTCTGAAAAACTACAATTAACAATATTAGTATAAAGCGATACATAATTATTTACTTGGTCTCCTAAACTCAGCACATACAATGGAGGTTGCTACTGCAACATTTAAGGATTCCATTTGAGAGTTATTATAAGAAGGAATTTTTATTTTATGAGTCAACAAAGCTTGAACCTCCTCAGAAATACCATTTCCCTCATTTCCAACCACAATAACGCCACTATCGGAGAGTTTGGATTCGTACATATTTTCACCATCTAGCAAGGTACCGTATATATTTACATTTTGCGGTAAATTGCCCAACCAATTTTGCAAGTTAGTATATTCAAACTTTACGCGAGTAATAGCACCCATGGTAGCCTGCACAACTTTAGGATTATATGCATCAGCAGTTTCGTTGGAGCATATAATCTTATTAATTCCATACCAATCAGCAATTCTAATAATAGTTCCTAAATTGCCTGGGTCTTGAATAGTATCAAGTGCAAGAACTAAATCATCGCTAACAAAATCTATGCTTTTTACTTCGGGATATGCCACAATAGCAAGCACTTTATTAGGTGTTTTTAATAAGCTTATAGATTGTAATTCCTTTTGAGAAACCTCTATAATCTCTATATCAATATTCTCGTTGGTGCAAACCCAATCGTTCAGCCCATAAATATTTATTATTCTATAATCACTATTAATAAACTCGTCAACAATTTTCACCCCTTCAACAATAAATTGTCTTTCATTACGACGGTGCTTACTTTTATGTAGAGCCTTTATTGATTTTATATGATTTTTACTTAGCATAGGCTTATTTATAGCAAATATATTTATATTAAAATTATACAAACCAAAATTACAAAAAAAATCTCACTATAATTAAATAGTGAGATTTATATATTGTGATACAAAAATATTATTAGTCAGCAACCACTTCAATAATAAGTGAAGCTTTCACTTCGCGATGAAGATTTACTACAGCAGTAAACTCACCTACTTCTTTGATTTTGTCACTATCAACAACTATTTTCTTTCTATCAATTTCTATATTACCTTGCTCTTTAAGTGCATTAGCAACTTGCATTGCATTTACAGAACCGAATATTTTTCCGCTAGTACCAACTTTAGCACCAATAGTAAGCTTTACAGCCTCAATTGCAGTAGCTAATTCTTGAGCTTCTGTACGGATTTTCTCTTCTTTATGCGCCTTTTGCTTAAGAACTTCAGCAAGAATTTTAACATTCTGCTCAGTAGCCTGTATAGCAATTCCTCTTGGGATTAGGTAGTTACGAGCATAACCGTCTTTCACAGCTATTGTATCGTTGATAAATCCTAATTTGGCGATATCTTGTTTTAATATAACTTTCATAATTATCCTCCTATTTTAAAAGATCACCTACGTAAGGCATTAATGCAATATGACGAGCTCTCTTAACTGCTTGAGCTACTTTTTTCTGATATTTCAATGATGTACCTGTTAAACGACGAGGAAGAATTTTTCCTTGCTCATTAACAAAACGCATAAGGAAATCAGCATCCTTATAATCGATATACTTAATACCTAGTTTCTTGAAACGACAGTATTTTTTCTTCTTAGTATCTACTGCTATTGGAGTAAGATATCTTATTTCTGAACTTGTTGCCATGTTTTTTTTACAATTTTAAGGATTAGTTTTTAGCCTCAGCAGCTTCTTTATACTTTCTAATTCTACGCTCAGCATATGCTACTGCATGCTTTTCTAACTTAACAGTTAAAAAACGTAAGATTCTTTCGTCGCGCTTAAATGCAACTTCGTAATCCTGAATTTCTTTTCCTTCGATTTCAAATTCTATAAGATTATAAAATCCTGTAGATTTCTTACGAATATTGTAGGCTAGCTTTTTTAAGCCCCAAAGCTCTTCATTCACGATTTTACCACCAGCTTTAGTGATTAAATCATGATACTTCTTTACCGCTTCCTTTACCTGATCTTCAGATAAAACGGGAGTCAAAATGAAAACGGTTTCATAACGATTTAACATAATTCTCGTTGTTTAAATATTGATTAATAAAAATTGGCAATCTTCAGCTAATTATATAAATATAAATGCACCTCGAATTACCGATAATTTTCGGACTGCAAAAGTAAATAAAATTATCATATCTATTACACTTTATAATAAAATAAAAACACCACTCAATATAATGCTATATGTTAATATTCAGTGGTAATATGCTTTATTATGTATTGCAATTTTTGGCAATAATAGTATTTAGTATGAGAATAATGCAATCTCACCGATGATACATGACAATAATAACTTTTAGACGCAGGTTACACAGATTAATTATGATTAAAAGGAT
>JAGLDA010000025.1 GCA_023145955.1 Bacteroidales bacterium | reverse complement strand
GGGAACAATGTTTTAATCATGCCCTTGTGGGTCAAATTAAGATTAAAAATTGTTATATTCGTTTCATATTATTTTGTTTAAATATTTTTAAAATCACTTATGTCTCTTCGATCTCGCTTTGTAGGTCTTCCAGTGCCGCGTCCTCTTTGCTCAAATCCCCCAGAATGAATGGTTTGTAGTCTTTCATACTCTTCTTTGGGAGTAAGGTCTTCCATAAAATCAGGAACTAATTTTGCTCCCATGCGTTTTTCAGCGAGTTGCTTAACTTTAAGCTGTATATTTAGATGGTCCTTTCTTAGGTCTATAATAGTTCCAACCTTAATCTCTCTAGACGCTTTTATGGAGTTTCCATCAATAGAAATATGACCGCTTTTGCATGCTTGAGTAGCTAGTGTACGTGTTTTGTAAATTCGTACACTCCAAAGCCATTTGTCAACCCTAACACTCATTAATTCTTTGCTCTAAAGTATATTTCTATTGGTACACCAGTAAAATTATAATTCTTTCTTAACTTATTTTCTAAGAAACGCTTATATGGTAGTTTGAAATACTGTGGTAGATTACAAAAGAAGGCAAAAGAAGGGTATGCAATGGGTAATTGTGTCACATATTTAATCTTTAGAAACTTTCCTTTATATGATGGTGGTGGAAATTTTTCTATCTCATGCAACATGAATTCATTTAGTTTCGATGTAGTTATTTTAGTCTCTCTTCGTTTATAAACATCAATAGCGGTTTCTAAAGATTTTAATAAGCGTTGTTTGTTTTTAACAGAAGTAAAAACAATAGGAACATCAACGAATGGAGCAATTTTTTCCATAATCTGCTCTTTGAATTTCTTTGTACTATGAGTATCTTTTTCTACAAGATCCCATTTGTTTACTACAATTACAATTCCTTTATGATTTCTTTGTGCCAATTGAAAAATAGCCATATCCTGAGATTCAAAACCATTTTCAGCATCTAGCATTAATATTACCACATTAGAACTTTCAATTGAACGAATAGAGCGTAGGGTAGAGTAGAATTCTATATTTTCGGTGACTTTAGTTTTCTTTCTAATGCCTGCAGTATCAACTAATAATAGGTCAAAGCCAAAGGAGTTGTATCTTGTAAAAAGAGAATCGCGAGTAGTGCCTGCTACATCTGTTACAATATTTCTCTCCTCAGAAATTAAAGCATTTATTAAGGATGATTTCCCAACATTAGGACGACCTACTACCGCTATTCTTGGAATATCTTCAGGATAAATACTTACAAATTCGTCAGTAAAATCCTTTACAAGCTCATCTAATAAGTCGCCGGTGCCACTACCGTTTATTGCAGAGATGCCATAAACTTCACCTAGACCCAAAGTGTAAAAATCATTTGTAGCATAGCTACGACTATGATTGTCTACCTTATTAGCAACTAGATATACAGGTTTTTTCTGTCGACGTAGTAAGTCAGCAACGTCCTCATCTAGTGGATGCACGCCTTCAGCAGTATCTACAACAAATAGAATGCTATCAGCTTCATCCATTGCTAAATCTACTTGCTTGCGAATTTCTTCTTCAAAAACATCGTCACTACCAATCACATATCCACCAGTATCAATTACTGTAAAATCTTTACCATTCCAGAAAGATGTACCATAATGTCTATCTCGTGTAACGCCACTGCTCTCTTCTACAATTGCTTGGCGAGCTTCTATTAATCTATTAAAAAGTGTTGATTTGCCAACATTAGGACGTCCAACTATTGCTACTATATTTCTCATGATAATCTTAATTTATATAATCGGCAAAGGTAACTTATTGTTGTGAATGTTTATAGATTTTTATCCTAAAAAAAGTTTAATATTATTTATAAGGATTATTATTAAAGAAGAAAAGGGAATTGAATATAAAATATTCAAATTATAAGCCATAAAAACTAATAAGTAGCCTGTTATAATCTAATGATAATAAGCTTTTGCAAGAATCTGTAATTTATTTTCATTTTTTTGGAAAAAAGTCATTGTTATGTAAAAAATATTATTACTTTTGCACCCGCTTAAGACAATAAGTCTAATGATAAGCAAATCGGGGTATGGCGCAGTCCGGCTAGCGTACCTGCTTTGGGAGCAGGGGGTCGCAGGTTCGAATCCTGCTACCCCGACAGAGAAAAGGAGTTTTACTCCTTTTTTTGTACATACTGATTATTGAGTGATTGGTAATGTAAAGAATAAGATGGTCAGTAGCTCTCCCGATT
>JAGLDA010000024.1 GCA_023145955.1 Bacteroidales bacterium | reverse complement strand
CTGATGAAAAATCAGCAAAGCCTCCCATGGGGGAGGGCTACAATAATTTTGAATAGCACTTTTGCTTTGCAAAAGTTATGCTTTTTTACTTTATAAAAATGCTCAAGCTGGGCTGGGCATTTTTATAAAGTAAAAAAGCACCAAACCTTAGGTTTGGTGCTTTTCAAAATTATTGCGGAGGGGAAGGGATTCGAACCCCCGAAACGTTCACACATTTACACGCTTTCCAAGCGTGCCTCTTAAGCCACTCGAGCACCTCTCCTTTTTTTCAAGGCTGCAAATGTAATAAAATATATACCAGTATAATAAATAAATAAAATCTTGTATTTGTTGCCTCATAAAACAATTTTCTGCTAATAATATAGGCTTTAATAATCTATAGAATATCTATTTTAATTCTTAATAGAAAATATGCACTTAAATTTGTTGTAAAAATGCAGTATAAAACATTGAATAATAGGGCATTAAATAAATTAAACAAATTGCATTATAAAAATAAAAATATTGTATTTTGTAGTGTAAAAAATATATATCTTTGCAGCCCCTTATTTGAGGGAACTTATTGCGGATGTGGCGTAATTGGTAGCCGCGCTAGACTTAGGATCTAGTGTCGAGAGACGTGGGGGTTCGAGTCCCTTCATCCGCACCAATTTTGAGTTCAAGCTAATCTTGAATATTAAATGCACCCAAGAGGTGCATTTTTTTTTATAATTATTAAAATGTGTTGTAAAGATTACCCTTTACAATGCAAAATAGGTTTAAAAATATGAATATTACTCAAAAAACAACGAGCGAATTAACTTTGCAGCTTACAATGAAAGTTGTAGAAAGTGACTACGCTGAAGAGGTAAAAAAATCTCTTACTAATTATCGTAAACAAGCAAATGTTCCGGGTTTTAGACCAGGAATGGTGCCTTTTGGAATGATTAAAAAGCAATATGGAGAGTCTGTTACTGCAGATATTGTTAGTAATCTTATAGGTACAGAACTTGATAAATATATTAAGGATCAAAAGTTCGAAATCCTAGGTCAGCCAATGCCTGATAAAGATGAACAGAAGCTTATTGACTTTAGAAAAGATAAAGAGTATACTTTCAATTATATAATAGGTCTTAAGCCAGAAATTGATTTTAATGTTGATGGGTCGTATAAGATTCAATACAATAAATTAATGGCTCAGGATGAAGATATAGAAAAGTATATTGATGAGGCTCGTGTAAAAATGGGTACTCAAACCAACCCAGAAAATACTTCAGAGAATGATGTAGTAATGGGAACTTTAACAGAGCTTGCCGAAGATGGTAAGGAGATTAAAGAAGGCGGTATTGTGAATGACAAGGCTACTTTTAGTATTGATAATATTAAGCTAAAAACTATTAAGGCTAAATTTGTTGGCAAAAAAGTTGGATCATCTATTAAATTCAATCCAGCAAAAGCCTTTAAGAGCGATTCTGTATTGGCAAACATTATAGATGTATCATCTACTGAGGCTAAGGCTGTAAAAAGTGATTTCCAATTCGATTTGGTAGAAATTAGTCATATTGAGGATGCTGAAATGAATGAGGAGTTTTTCTCTAAAGTATATCCTAATGCGAATATTAAGACTGAGCCTGATTTAAGAGCTAAGGTTACTGAAGATATAGAAAAATCATACGAAGCTGAGTCTGATAGAAATTTTTATAATGAAGTTATAGAAGCTATTATCGAAAAAACAAATATTAACCTTCCTGATGCTTTTCTTAAGGAGTGGATTCTTGAATCTAACCGCCGTGAAGAAAAGGATACGCAGATTTCTAAAGAGGAACTTGAAGGACAGTATGAAGGTTACCGTGATACATTACGTTGGCAATTACTAGAGGAAGATCTTATTGTTAAGAACGACCTTATTACTACTGAGCAAGAATTGAGAAATAGAGTTCAGGAGATTTTAGGACTTCAAGCTTTTGGTGGACAAACTGAAGGTAGCGAGGAGATTCTTAAACAAGTTACTGATCAGGTAATGCAAGATCAAGAGCAAATTAAGCAGGTTTCTCAGCAAATTGTTGAGCAGAAGCTTACAAAACTTTTCAAGGATAATATTAAGCCAGAAGAGGTTAATATTAGCTATGATGATTTTGTAAAAATGATGAATAAAAAAGCTGAAGATTTAAAAAATAAATAGATTTATAGCTTTAAAAATAATATAGAGCTCACAATATTTTGTGAGCTTTTTTTGTGATATTAAATTATACATTTCTAATATGCTGTAGAATTGCAAATGTAAAATGAGATATAAAAATCACTATTTTTGCAGTATTGTATTAGACAATATCAATAGCTTAATAAAGATTATTATTACCAACAAAAAACATAATATAATGGATTACAACGAATTTAGAAAATATGCCACTAAGCATCATGGTATAAATAGTATAGCCTTTGACCAATTTACCTCATCGGTATCAAACAATTATATTTCTCCAACAATTATTGAGGAACGTCAGTTAAATGTTGCAAGTATGGATGTTTTTTCACGCTTGATGATGGACAGAATTATTTTCTTAGGAGTTCCAATAGATGATTATGTTGCAAATATTATTCAGGCACAATTATTATTTTTGGAATCAGTGGATCCTTCTAAGGATATACAAATATACTTAAATACTCCTGGAGGTTCAGTTTATGCTGGTCTTGGTATTTACGACACTATGCAGTATATAAAGCCAAGTGTTGCTACCATTTGTACAGGAATGGCTGCTTCTATGGGCGCAGTTATTTTATGTGCTGGAGAAAAGGGAAGGCGCTCAGCATTACCACATTCTCGAGTATTGATTCACCAACCTATGGGCGGTGTTTCGGGGCAGGCTTCTGATATTGAGATTACTCATAACGAAATTCAAAAGCTTAAAAAAGAGCTTTATGAAATAATCTCCAATCACTCTAATAAAACTTATAAGCAGGTATGGAAAGACTCTGATCGTGATTATTGGATGACTGCTGAGGAGGCTCTTGAGTATGGTATGATTGACGAGATACTTAAAAGAAAATAGCAAGCAAATATAGACTCGACTATTTTTATGTCGAGTTAATTTTATAGATTAACAATATTATTATTTATTTTTTAAAAAAAGGATAGTAATATTGGAAATATTAGGAAAAAATGGCAGATAAGAAAGATGATACATGTTCGTTTTGCGGGCGCAAGCGTAAGGATGTTAAAATATTGATTAGTGGTATTGATGGTCAAATTTGTGAAAACTGTGTAGATCAAGCTAAGGATATTGTTGGTGAGGAGATTGCTAGTAAGAAAACTAAAGGAGCAAAAGAATTAAAGCTAATGAAGCCTATTGAGATTAAGGATTATCTTGATGGCTACGTTATTGGACAGGATGAGGCAAAGAAAGTAATTTCTGTGGCAGTATATAACCACTATAAGCGTATTAATTATAATATGGTGCACCGTAAGAAAGATGATGAAATTGAGATTGAGAAGTCAAATATTTTGTTAGTTGGCGAAACGGGTACAGGCAAAACATTAATAGCACGTACTATTGCAAGAATGTTAGATGTACCATTTTGTATTGCTGATGCTACGGTTTTAACAGAAGCTGGTTATGTGGGTGAAGATGTAGAAAATGTATTGGTAAAGCTACTTCAAGCCTCAGATTATAATGTTGAAGCTGCAGAACGTGGAATTGTTTTTATAGACGAAATTGATAAAATTGCACGTAAAAGTGATAATCCTTCCATCACAAGAGATGTTAGTGGTGAAGGAGTGCAGCAAGCTTTGCTTAAGCTTCTTGAAGGTTCGGAAGTTAACGTGCCACCACAAGGAGGACGTAAGCATCCCGACCAGAAAATGATTAAAATAAATACGCAGAATATATTATTTATAGTAGGGG
Source organism: Bacteroidales bacterium (assembly GCA_023145955.1). Classification (GTDB taxonomy): domain Bacteria; phylum Bacteroidota; class Bacteroidia; order Bacteroidales; family UBA1556; genus UBA6267. The sequence goes on along the minus strand of JAGLDA010000024.1, from coordinate 304 downwards.
GTGCTTTTGATGGCATTGAGCGTAAAATTGCCAGCAGAATAAATACCAATATTATTGGTTTTAATAAAAAAGGAGCTGATAATCATGATAAAGAGAATTTGCTACAGTATATCTCTCCTTTGGATGTGCGTAGCTATGGCTTAATACCAGAAATAGTTGGCCGTTTGCCGATGCTTACGTATTTACATCCACTTACTAAAGAAACGCTGAAACGTATTATTAGTGAACCAAAAAACTCATTATCTAAACAATTTCATAAGCTATTCGAAATGGATGGAGTAGAAATTCAGTTTAAGGATAGTGG
>JAGLDA010000023.1 GCA_023145955.1 Bacteroidales bacterium | reverse complement strand
ACAGATGCTATGTTTAATTTACCATCAGACAATAAAACTAAGAAATTAGTTGTGGATGGTAAATATGCTAAAACACAATTGGAGAAAACAAATTTTGCTAAATTATCAGCTTAAATAAAAGTATATTGTAATAAAAAAGGACGAAATCACTTTTGTGATTTCGTCCTTTTTTTATTAGCACCTTAACTGAAGTTTAACTTATGATGGTATTACTATTAATTTGATTTTTTTACAAATTTGGTAAGTATTACAATTTGTTGCCCCTCTACCTTACCCTCTATTTGAGTAGGTTCGTCTTGCACTAGTCTAATTTTACGTACCGAAGTTCCTCTTTTAGCACTTAGGCTCGAGCCTTTTACATTCAGTGTTTGAGTAAGAACAACGGTGTCACCGTTTTTCAATTCGTTTCCATTACTGTCAATATGCTTAGGCTTAGCCTCTTCGCCATCGCCATTTGCTTTAGCCAAAGCAAGAGTCTCTTCATCAAGATATAGCATCTCTAGCAAATCATTTGGCCAGCCATGGCTTTTAATTTTATTAAGCATTCGCCATGCCATAATTTGTACTGCTGGAATTTCGCTCCACATACTGTCATTAAGGCAACGCCAATGATTTACTTCAATCTTGTTGTTATCTTCAACCTGATTTAAACAATTGCTGCAAAGTAAAATGCTATGATCGATATTGTCACCCTCAACAGGAGGAATCCGATAAGCTTCTAGTCCATCTGTAGATGCACAAAGTTCGCATTTAGAACCACTTCGTTCTTTTAATTTTTTTATCATAAATATATTTTATGGCTCTTGTCTTTTTTTTCTCCTCTTTGACTTGAAGCTTTGAACACTCATAAATCCCTGAAGTATTGCTCCAATTAGGGGTTTCGGATTTTCTACAATATTTGTAAAAAATCTACTTTTAATGGAGTCAAAAGTATAATAATATTTAAGTTCATTTATGGCAAAACCAAGATCATCATCAGCCTCTTCACTTTTAAGTTTAGAGCTTTCTAGTGCAGTATCAATATCTTCATTACAAGAAATTTTACCAATTTCAGAAGAAGGATGAATCTCTTTAAAATTTAATTCGCTAACAAGCCCTTTTTGTATAGGGTTGTATAGTATTTGCTTGCGGAATACAAATAGGATAATACCCAAAAGCAAATAAAAACCACTAACTATTAATGCGGCAGTGGATCCTTTTCCAATATAATCTTCGTACCAAGCAATAAAAGCATGAGAAAGAAATAAAGTGAAGAACAAAAATATAAATCCAAGAACTAGCCCCAAAATAAATAAAGGGATTAATTTATTAAGTTTCTTAATAATAAAGAGACTATATAAATCTATTCTAGCATTTATACTTGTTTTTATTTGGTCAGGAAGATCATTAATCGGATTTTCAGAATCAGAATAGTCCATAATTATACCTCCTTTGCTTCAGTAGTATCGTTATTCAGTTTTTCAGAAACCTTTTCCGATACTTGCTCCGAAATATCACTAGCTTTGTCTTGAAGGTCAGAAGCATATTGGGCTCCTTTTTCGCTTACTACATCAATAAACTCATTTACTTTTTCAAGCATATCATCCTCAAGATCATTAAGTTTATCAGTTAATTTCTCACGAGTTTCTTGTCCTTTTTCAGGAGCTATTAATAGACCAATTGCTACTCCGGCAGCTGCTCCTGCCACTGCTCCAATAATGAAGTTTCTTAAACTTTTTGAATTATCACTCATAAATATGGTTTTTAAAATATATTTCAACAAATATAATACGCTATTATAATAAAAAGGTTATACTTTATATTAATAAAGCAAAATAAGTATTACGATTTTTCTAATTTTTTATAGCTTCAATGCCTGGTAAACTCTTGCCTTCAAGATACTCTAACATTGCTCCACCACCAGTAGAAACATAAGTAAGCATATCTGCAAGGTCGTATTTATTAATAGCAGCTACAGAATCTCCACCACCAATTGCAGTAAAAGCTCCTGATGTACTAGCCGCAGCAACAGCTATAGCAACGCCCTTGGTTCCTTTGCTAAATTTATCCATCTCAAAAACACCCATTGGACCATTCCAAAGCACCACTCTGCTGTCTTTAACAGCTGTAGCAAAACGTTTTAAACTCACAGGGCCAATATCTAAGCCCATCCAACCATTAGGGATGCTATTTGAATCTACAGTTTTAGTATTTGCCTCATTATCAAATTTATCGGCAGCAATTACATCAGTAGGTAAGTATATATTAACTCCTGCAAGAATCATTTCATTAAGAATTTCGCGAGCAAGTTCAAGTTTGTCTTCTTCATATAGTGAGCTTCCTATCTCACCTCCCATGGCTTTTATAAATGTGAAGCTCATTCCTCCACCAATTATCATATTATCTACCTTAGGAATAAGATTGCGAATAATATCTATTTTTGATGAAACTTTCGCTCCACCAATTACTGCTGTATATGGGTTTTCTTTTGTGCTAAGAGCCTTTTCAAGGTTTACAATTTCATGCTCCATCAAAAAGCCAAAATATTTATTGTTATTAAAATATTCAGCAATTACAGCTGTGGAAGCATGGCGCCTATGGGCAGTGCCAAAAGCATCATTAATATATACATCGGCCATGGAAGCAAGTTGCTTTGCCATATTCTCGTCACCTTTAGTTTCGCCAGGGCAATAACGTAGGTTTTCCAGTAGCATAACCTCTCCACTTTCGAGCTGAGAAGCGGTTTTCTTGACACCATCAGATAAAACTTCGCTAACAAATTTAACAGATTTCCCTAATACTTTTGCCAATTCTTTGGCTACGGGTGCTAATGAAAACTCAGGCTTCTTTTCTCCATTAGGACGACCCAAATGCGACATTAGTATTACTGCAGCTCCATCATTAATTAACTTATTTATAGTTGGTAGTGCGCCTATAATCCTTGTGTTATCAGTTACTTCAAGCTTATCGTTTAGTGGTACATTAAAGTCAACACGTACGATTACTTTTTTACCTTTTAAGTTTATATCTTTTAATGATTTCATATTTAGTGTTTTTATAAATATTGATACTGTTTGTCTTTAATTTAACCCATAATTTTTAAATGATTCTGTGAAGATCATTTTTATGAATCTATTTGCAAAGATAGTAATCTATATTAATATTATATAAAGTAAAATTGCATAAATAAGGCTATAGTATTAAAAATTGTTAATCATTTTGATAAATGAATGATTATGGGATTTATGTTATATTTTTTATTGTCAATAAATTATAATATTGCTATTAATAGTATCGTATTTTTTTATAGTTTTGGGTTCTTAATAATAATTTGTTTAGCAAATAAAAATCACATTATGATACGCACACTTACACTAGGTTTATTATTGATATTATCGTCAATAGTTTTTGGACAATCACTATTAAGTGAAGAAGAATTAGACAAGCAAGAAGTTTATACTGATTACGAAAAAGCATTGAAAAATACTGCTGAGGTTATAATCATAGATTTATCTAGTCAAGGATTAGATGCTGTGCCCAAAACAATATATAGGTTTAGAAATTTACAGGTTCTTATATTATCGGATAATCAAATTACAGAATTACCTGAGAGTTTGAGAAAGTTACGAAAATTGCAGAAGCTTTATGTTGATCATAATAATATTGAGAATTTGTATTTCAATACTTCTGATGGTCGTAGTTTTGAGAACCTTGAGGAGATTTATGCAGGATATAATCCTTTAAAAACTATTCCAGAGAACCTTAAAGACTTTGAATTACTAAAGGTTAGCCTTGCAGGATGTAAGTATTTGGATTTAAAAAATGTTTTTACTCCATTGGCTCGAATACTTACTTTAGAGAGCCTTGATTTGAGTGAATTAAATTTGGATACAATCCCGTTTGAAGTAGCTAATTTGGCAGGCCTTAGGTCGTTAGATTTAAGTTCAAACCCATCTATGGCATGGGATACAAGTTTTAGATTTATTTCTCAGAATAAGAATATTGTTGAAATAATAATGCAAAACAATAAACTTAGTAGAGTGCCAGAAGAATTAAAGCTATTTGAAAATTTACAATCGGTAGATTTAAGCAATAACGATAAACTTAGGCTTGATGAGGTTATAAATTTACTTACTGATGTAAAATTCTTAAATTATTTGAAACTTTCTGATTGTAAGATTAATAAAATTCCTAAAAATATTGGTAATCTTAAATCACTTTGGGAATTAGATTTATCGCATAATGATATTACATTTTTGCCAAGAGAAATTGGTGGAATAGTACAACTCGAAGAAATAGATTTAAGATATAATGAGATACAAGAGTTGCCAGAAGAATTTGCTTATTTATTAAATTTGGAAAAGATATACCTTTCGAATAATCCATTAGAGTTTATGCCCGAAGGAATGAGTAATATGAAGGATATGAAATATCTTGAAGTTCCTAAAAAAACTCTTGAGAAGAATGTAAAAAAGTCATTAAAAGGATGGTTCCCTAATGCTGAGATAGTATATGTAAAAAGTGATGAGGGAGAAGATGATTATTAATGATTTTGCAATATTGCTGTGAAGCTTACGTTAAGAAAATACACACAAAAAATTATAAGAGATTATGACATTTAGGAAGATCCTTATTTTCTCATTAATATTTAGTATTTCGTTGGGAACAATTGGATGCAGAAGTATGCGTATTAAACATAAGCGAAAGCGAGACGCTAGGCAAATGGAACGCCAAAAGAAGGAAAAAGAGCAGGAAGCTATGGCCGAGTATCAAGCTAAAGTACAGCGGCAATCAAATATTCAAACTCCAGAAACAAAAAAGAGAATGAAAGCTCAGTTTAAGAAATCTGAGCGTTACCAGAGCCACCGTAAAGAATTTTTCTTGAAACGTTGGTGGAAAAATATTTTTGGTAGTAAAAGGAAAACAGGTAGACGTGGTGAGGGATAATAATTGCTATGTATGTAAAGGTTTTTATTAAAAATCCCTTACGAAACCAAGTAGTATTAATACTAAATTTGAATCAAACCTACCGATATAAATTGTTTATATTTCACGTATTATGCGTTAAAAATTATTCCCGTAGCTATGGCTATGCAAAGATTTTTTGCTTTGAATACAAGAAATATATTCCAGTTTATTTATCAGCAGATTTGAATCATAATTGGTATAACAGGAGTTTATAGAAAATAAAATACCATTGGTAAAAACTATCAGATAGAAGTACGTACATTAGTATAATGTAAAACTATAACCTCTATCAGTAGAACAGGAATCATAAAAATTATTAAAATTGCTATTTTTTTAGCTAATCAATTATTAAGAACATTTCTAAATAGATTTTTTGTATACATTTGCAGTATTGAAATACTTAAATGTATTTCCTTATATTAAGAACAATAAAAAACTATAAAATACAATGGCAAAAATTACATTACAAGGTAATGCTATCAATACAATTGGTAACTTACCAGCAGTTGGAACAGATGCTCCAAATTTCGAATTAGTAGCAAACGACTTATCAGTAAAAACATTAGCTGATTATGAAGGAAAAAATATCATATTGAATATTTTCCCAAGTTTGGATACAGGTACTTGTGCAGCTTCTGTACGTAGATTTAATGCTGAAGCTTCTAAATTAGAGAATACAGTAGTATTATGTATTTCTAAGGATCTTCCTTTTGCACAAGCAAGATTTTGCGGTGCTGAAGGTTTAGACCAAGTACATACACTTTCTGATTTCCGTACAGGTGCTTTCGGCAAAGATTACCAAGTAGAGATTGCTGATGGTCCATTGGCAGCTCTTGAAAGCCGTGCAGTAGTAATAATTAAAGATGGTAAAGTGTCATACACTCAGCAAGTAACTGAGATTGTTGATGAGCCTAATTACGATGATGTTTTCGCTGCTTTATAGTAGGAGAGAAGGTCTTAATTGATATATAGAAAAAGGAAATGTGATATTCACATTTCCTTTTTTTTGTTAATAGTGGTTATATTATATGCAATAAATAGGTAAGCCTACCTATATTATTCATTGCTACTGTATTCAAATATTAGTATTGCTATCTAAGTTGGCATTATACCTGTAATGCTGAATTATTAATGATATTATTAAAAAATAGAACTTAATTTTCGTAAAAAACTTTCTGTATTTTTATTCTATGTACATGACATTTTTTTGAAATTCATTAACATATTGCAAAACAAGAAGGCAGGCACATAAAAGAACTTTAGTCATACCCATTGGAATTTATCTATGAAAACACCACAGAAATAGGTGGGTATGAGCGAAAATGGGGCATGCTAGGGCAGGGGTTTCAAAATTATATTATTTTCAATAAAGACGTTTACGTCTGCAATTAATGATATAAGATTATTTTCGCTAAAAAATATTTATAGAAAGAAACGCTCAAAATCATAAATGAAATAAGGTCATTCATTCACTTACTTTTTTTTGTCTTCTACTTGGATTCTTATTAGAAATAGATTCTATACATAAACATTGGAAATAAGCCTTGCTGATAATCAATCTTTAACTTTTTATTTATAGGATCCCATACTTGCTGCATAACATTTTGATGATTACTAATGTTTTGCACCTCTAAAGCCCATTCGTGATCAGTATGACCCATATTCATTTTATAACTAACCTTAAAATCCATTCTAAAGTAATCCTTATGTTGTTTTGAATATGACTCATCAGATAAGTAGTATGCACTATTTTGAGCCTTAGATTTTTCTTCGTCAATGGGTGTATAAGGTTTGCCGCCAGCATAAGTTAGTTTAAGATCAATATTTATATGCGATGATTTTGTAATCGGTATTTCATAGCCTCCAAGGGTATTTATTACATACTGATTATTAAAGATGGTAGAATGCTCTTTATTATTATAACCCTTATAAGTGGAGCGAAATATTGATGCTGTTCCCAATACATAAAAATGCTTTGATAGAAATTTTTCTATAGTTAGTTCAATACCGTAATTCTGGCCACTACCCTTGCTTACTAAGCTGTCAACTAGATATATATGAAAATCAGCACCTGCATTTAAAGCAGAATAGTTTTGGTCAACCATGCTTATTGGGGCATTGCTTAGTTTTTGGTAGTATGCTTCGGCTTTAAATCTTAAATTTTGTCCGAGCATATTATTATATGCAAATACAAATTGGTTGCTCCGAGTAAAATCTAAGTTAATATTTGTTTGAGCAGTTTCTCCATTTCCTAAATCTGTATGTACAAAATATAGTACTTTTGGTTGTATTTGTGAATGCATACCATAGCCAAAACTAATGCTTTGCTTTTGAGTAAATTTGTACTCTATGCCAGCTCTTGGTTCAATTATTTGACTATTATTTAGGTTGAAATATTGATAATGTAGTCCAATATTGAAGTTAAATTTATCACTAAATTTATGTTTCCATTGAGTATAAGCTTGTATTAAATTCATATTCCCTTTAGTATCGCTATCGCTAAAGTAATGTTGACTTTCCCAATGATAAGCGCTATCCAAATAACTTACTTCGTATCTATCGAGAATAACTCCAGTGGTAATCATATCTTTAGAGCTAAACTTATGAGTTAGATGAGAGGAGATAGAGTATTTTACCTCAGAATTACTAGATCTATAAAATTGAGATTTTGTATTATTAGGACCCTTTAGTGAGTCAATTGCTGTTGTAGCCCTTGTGCCTGAGGCAGAAAGGTTTGTTTTTATTCGAGTGTTTTTATTAAGATAGTAAACATTATAGAAACCAACTACGCCCATTTCTGATCCAAAATCAGTATCGGTACCACTGAGTCCGTAGGAAGCTTCTCCCTCTTTCTTTTCGCTATCCCAAATCTTGATAAAGCTTTTTCCTCCAATACCATAGAGTACAAACCTGCCCGCTTTTTTCGTAGGAATGTTTAGCTTAAAGGTTAGGTCTTGGTACTGAGGTACAGAACTTCCTGTGATTGCACTAAGTCCAATCTCATCCATTAAGGCAAGGGTAGAATAGCGATAATTTACTAAATACGAAGCCTGGCTATTTTTGGAGAAAGGGCCTTCAGCTCCAAGTTCAAAACCATTGAAACCTACTTGTCCTACAAATTCGTGATTTTGATTATTCCCATTACGCATTTGTAGATCGAAAACCCCAGAAAGAGCATTGCCGTATTCAGCAGGAAAAGCTCCAGTAAAGAAATCTGAATTTGATAATAGGTTTGTGTTTAACATGCTTACGGGTCCACCAGTAGTTCCTGATGCTCCAAAATGATTTGGATTTGGAATATCAATTCCTTCCATTCGCCAAAGTAATCCCATTGGTGAATTTCCTCTAATAATAATGTCATTTCTAGAATCGCCAACACTCATTACCCCTGCATAGTTCTGTGCCATACGAGAAGGGTCCCCCAGTGAACCAGCATAACGTTGGGTTTCTTCCACACTGAAAGTCCGTGCGCTTACTGTAGCTAATTCATTTCTAGGCCTTTGTTTATCAACTTTAGCAATTATCTCCACAGCTTCTGTAGTAAATACTTTTTCTTCTAAACTTATGTTTAGCACTAATTCCTTTGCCGCATATAAGGTTAATTTATTGTAATACTTATCGCTATATCCTAAATAGCTAACTTTTAAACTAATTTTACCAATAGGGATATTAGTAAATTTAAAATTGCCATTAATATCACTAACTCTACCAATTATAGGGTCGCTACCCAATAGAACTATTGTTGCTCCTGGTAATGGTGATTTTGTTGTATTGTCAACAATAGTACCTCTAATAGTATTTGTGATTGATTCTTGTGAATATACCTTTGAAAAGGATAGTATTGTTACTGCAATAAATAAGATAATATGTTTCATCGACTTATAATTATGATTAATAATTCTGCAAATATATTTAGTTGTGAAACAGGTATTATTTATATGATATAAATGGACAATAAAAGTGTTGAAATGACATTATTTATTATGGTAGTGACTAATGGTATTTGTCACAATTTGCTCATTGGCTCTAGAAATAGGGATTGTAAAGTCAATGTTTGCAATATGTAATGATATATTACGTGCTGTACCACTAACTTTAATAACCTTATCAATATTAACAAAGAAAGATCTATGGGTGCGCACTATTTTAATATTATTCTTTACAATTTCTGTTACCATTTTCATAGTATAACGTAAAACTTTACGTTTAATAAGCTTGTTTTTATAAAAATAGAACTCACAATAATTACCATCAGATTTAATGCAAATTAAATCTTTGGAGTTAATATGTAAATTATCATCAGTAATTTCTGAGTTAAATTCTAAAAAGGTGTCTTTATAATCTAAGGGTTGATTTTTAATATCAATATTTACTTTATTAGCCTTATCGTTATTTACTTTATTAAGCCTTCGTTCGCTAATATATACGCCTATTGTCATAGGGAAAGCCCCAACAGATAGTGTATAAAAAAGATGTGTAAATATAGAGTCGTCAACCTCTTTGCTTGGTATTAAATAGATAGAATAAGCCCAGTTTGCTATGGCTATTGTTAATAAAAACCAGATACTTATTAATAAAGAATGTTTAATTTTAAAGCTTTCTTGGGTTTGCCTAGAGAGAATTATACCCAAAGCAGATGTATTAATAAGGCTGATAACTGTAGTTATAAGCCCATAGCCTATGCATGTAATAAAAGCACCATGCGTACTTTCATATATATTAAATGGCTGAAAAACATATAGAAATAGAAATACAAAAAAACCAAAACTAAAAGGCATAATTAACCGTTCCTTTGTTGTTTCAAATAATGGAAAAGGTTTATTTAAGAAATGATCAGTTTGTTTAAACATATACGAGCAAAAGTAACTGTTTTTTTACTCAGTACATAACAATAATAACTTTTAGACGTAGATTGCACAGATTAATTATGATTAAAAAGATTTCAGCTTTGTTGAAGTAAATCATATAAAACATAATAATGGAATGTCTACCTTTGATGTGACGAATTAATTGCGTCTAGTATTAAATCGGCTAATTTCAAGCGTATATTAAATATGCTGATAGATA
>JAGLDA010000022.1 GCA_023145955.1 Bacteroidales bacterium | reverse complement strand
TAGGTTTTTCTTTCGGAATTCGGAGCCCAAGGGAAAACGACCAAAGGGAGTATTCCCATTTAACAATTATTTAAGATTAACTACCAAAAAGTATTCTTGAAAAAATTTTAGGTTTTTCTTTCGGAATTCGGAGTCCAAGGTAAAACGACCAAAGGGAGTATTCCCGCCAAGATTACAAAATAACAAAAGCCACTCAATGAGTGGCTTTTGTTTTATACATAAATTTACTTTCTTATATAAACTATCGATAACCTACATATTATACAGTTCGATAATTATCGTAAAATCAAATTTTACTTTTAGGTAAAACTGAATGTAATGCCCTATTTTGTAATAAAGTCGCGTTGCGATTTAAGTAAATTCACCATTTGTAATAAAATATTATGATACTCGTGTACTATAGTGAAATATAATAGAGAAGCTTTAGTAGAGGCATTACCTTTCTTAATACGTTTTACCTGACGCTTTCTTATATCCTTAATAAAATCAACACTTTCTTGCTGCTCAGCAATTATAGCATCCAATTCATCAAAATTATTATTACTAATTGCAAAAGTAACTCTATCTATCAACAGTCTCATTTTTGTATTAAGCTCATTAAGATCATTCTTTTGTTCGTCAGTCATTTTCTTATGATTATTAAGAACATGCTCATAAGCAGGCTGAGAAATAAACTCTAATGAGTGAGCCATTTCGCGTAAGTAGTCTAATACTTGAACATAATACAAACCTGAATCCTCAGTTTCCATTCTAAGCTTGCTAATGGTGCTATGCATACCTTTTTTAAGCGCTTTAGCATCTTTATTAATTATCATAATACTTTCATTAGCATGTTTCAGACTTCGTCTATCTTCATTATTCAATGCAGCAAGTACATTCGACATTTCAGACTTCATTTTGGCAAGGCTATCAACTACAGATTCATTCATAGATATCACAACTCCTACTTCTTCAATACTTGCTCTTTTATCATCAACATTATCACCTTCTGCCATGTTCTTCTTTTGTAATATTTGTGTTTTATAAAGAACAAATATTGCTACAGCAACCATAAGTGCAACACCAAATATTCCTAAGTAATGAAGAATAGCTGCTACAACAAATGCTGCAGTAAATGCAATTAATGCAGTAAAGAACCATCCTAAAATAACACTTAGAACTCCCGTAATACGGAATACTGCCGACTCACGGCCCCAAGCTTTATCAGCCAAAGAAGTACCCATTGCTACCATAAAGGTTACATAAGTGGTTGAAAGTGGCAATTTTTGTGATGTTGCCATAGATATTATTATACTAGCCATTACTAGATTCACTGAAGCCCTAACCATATCAAATGCTGGAGCCTCAGATCCCATTGCTTCATATTTTTCGCGAGATTCTGTTTGATCAAATTGGCGAGATAGAGCATTCTTAACTATTGTAGGAACAAATTTAGATAATGTTTCGCTGCCAGATATTGAAGCTCTAACCATGGAACGAGCTATTGGGGAAGCCCCAAATTTCTCATCACCTTCATCCTGACGAGATAGGTCTAAGGATGTTTTTATCACATTACGTGCTTTTTTAGAAGTCCATAAAGTTACAACCATTATAAGGCCTGCCATAATAAGGAATGATGCCGGAGCAACACTTTTACCCGTTAAGGATTCCATTAATAGGTTGCCAGGATCCATTCCTGGATGAGCCAAGAAATCGGTATAAGCAGCATATCCTGCCAATGGTACACCAATAAAGTTTACAAGGTCGTTACCAGCAAATGCCATTGCCAAAGCAAAAGTACCTACAAGCACTGTAAGCTTAAGAATATCCAACTTAAATACAATATAAAGTAATTGCAAAATAATTGTCCAACCTACAAAACTAAGACCAACTATTGGCATTACCATATCCTGTACCCATTGTTTAAGAATAACTGGATCAGCACCAGCTTCAAGGCCTAAAGTCATTGGGTAATAAGCAAATGTAGAACCTTTCAATCCTTTGATTACAATAAAGTAAGTTATAGCCGTAATAGCGATACCTCCCCAAATTGCACTTAAGTATTTTATTCTTCTTTCGTAATTGAAGCTAAAAGCTAAACGAGAAAAATACATTGCTATAGCCCCAAAAACAAACGATACAATAACCGAGAGCAGAATACCACTTATAATTTTAAGGGCCGTAGCGGAGTTTATATATGTAGCCATATCACCTCCATCAGCAAGAATCTTAAACATTGCTATGGAAACTGAAGCCCCAAGCAATTCAAATACTATAGAAACTGTTGTTGATGTGGGCATACCCAATGTATTAAAGGTATCTAACAGTATAATATCTGTAATCATTACTGCCAAGAAAATCAACATTATCTCTGAGAAGAAAAAATGTTGAGGGTTCATAATTCCTTTCCTAGCCACTTCCATCATGCCACTGGAGAATGTTGCTCCTATTACAATTCCCAATGCGGCAACTATCATTATTGTTTTAAAAGTTGCCACCTTAGAGCCAATTGCTGAGTTAAGAAAATTAACAGCATCATTACTAACTCCTATTATAAGGTCAGCAATAGCAAGTGCAAAAAGCACCACAACCATTATAAGATATGTATCCATCTTTATATTTTTTATTTAATTATTAATAACGCAAAAGTATCTTTAGAATGATGGTGCAATGTTAACTCAATGTTAAGGATAGGTTATTGAATTTATTTTGAAAAAGAACTTAGCAAACAGTGATAAAGAAAGTAAAATTATACCTAATAATATTTATAAATACAATACCTTTGAAAAATTATAAAACATAGTGAGTATATTAGAAAACTATTTTTACAATATCAATATATAAAACACATAATATATAGTAGAAATCTAATGACTAGTCAGTATATTTGCTCGTTGTATGTCATTAAAAAAAATCACAAATAAAGTATGAAAGATGTTGAAGATTATTGTCCTTCCGACAAACAAAATTGGAGAGAGTGGCTTGAATTGAACTACAATAAAAAAGAAGCGGTTTGGCTCATTTTTTATAAGAAAAAATCTTCTAACTATAACCTAAGTTGGAGTGATGCAGTAGATGAAGCACTTTGTTTTGGCTGGATAGATAGCACAAAAAAGACAATAGACACCGAAAAATATATACAGTATTTCAGCAGACGAAAAGCAAAAAGTAATTGGTCTAAGGTAAACAAGGAGAAAGTGGATATCTTAATTGAACAAAAACTTATGAAAGAAGAAGGTTACAAAAGCATTGAAATTGCAAAAGAAAATGGTTCTTGGACATTTTTAGATGACGTTGAAGCACTCTTAATTCCTGAAGATTTAAAAAGAGAATTTGAAAATCACAAAGGTTCAATGGAACACTATGATAAACTAAGTAAGTCTGATAAAAAGATTTTATTGTTTTGGATAATTTCTGCTAAAAGAAAAGAGACAAGGCAAAAGAGAATTTTAGAAATAGCAGAAAATGCAAGTAAAAATTTGAAGCCAAAACAATTTAGATAGATAAAACGGCTTACAATAAACAATATAAAAAATTGGGCGGAAAGCGTTAAATATGAACAAATTAGTAATAAATAAACGATGTGGTAAACTTAAAGATTTGAGTTTTAAAATGCCCAAAATTTCATATTGCAGTCGTTATGCAAAGCAAAGCCCAAGTCAATCAAGCAAATTTATTTTTACTTTGTAATAATCAATATACTACACAGTTAGAAGTTCCAAAACGCTAATTTATCACACTTATTTTATGAGTTTTAATAATACTATTTTCATTTCTTATAATCACAAAATATAACCCACTTACTAATGGAGCAGTTGTAAAGCTAATTCTATTTCTACCTCTTTCTGCTTGTTGGCTGTATATTTCATCTATAAACCTACCGTTGACATCTACAATTTGAATTTTTATTTCCTCTTTTTCTTCAAGGGTAAATTCCACAACTGCCATCTCCTTACCCACAGGGTTTGGGTATACTTTAGAGTCAATCTTTCCATCAGAAATACTAACCTCATCCGTTAGTTGTGTATTTAGTGATGTTATCCAGGTGCCATAAGCGCGAATAGAGTAGTACTTCTTACCATATGTTGCCGCAGCCCACACTTGGCCTGGCTTATTATACATTGGCTGGCTAGCTGAGTAATCTCCCCAACGTTCATTTCCATTCAATACTTGTATTGTAGATTCTCCTTCTTTAAGAATTATTGGGACACTATAAGCGTCATCTTTTCCTTTATAAATAAATGAAGCCATGCCTGGTAAAGTTTTATATGAACTATAATTATAGGTAATAATTGATTGCTGACTTTCTGCAGTAGTTCCACAAAAGGAAATATTAGGGTAGCCATATTCTAATAATGAATCAGAAAAAATATTTAGATGAAGATTTCTATTATTCTCAGCAAGGTTTACTATTCCATGATAAAAGGATGCATGGCCAGTAAGCACATCCACCGAATTGCCAACAAATTGAATTTTATTATCATAATAAAAAGCTCCCAATACACGAGAATCATTTGTTGACAATGAATCAGTAAGGGCAGGCTGCAAAGCATTGGGAGGCATGCCATATTTCTCATCAGAAACAATAGCTTCAACTTCTAAAGTCAAATCACCTTCACTTAAATACTTATCTACTTTCATAACGAAAAAGGTATCGTTCTCTATATCAAAATTTCGCTCAGACAAGAAATACATGTCGGGGCCATAAAACTTATCTCCACCTCTAACTGGGTGTATATTTCTACATGGTATTCCTTTATGTTTTATATTGGAGAATATGGCCATATCAAGAATCTCACCTTCAAAACCATCTTGCTTATCAATTTGCCATATCAAACTTTGTTTAAAAGATGTTTGCCATGAACCATTACCCGTTTTTATTAAATTTCCTGTTATAAACAATTCTTTGTCAGACAATGATATAGATGGATAATCTGTCCATGAACTATCATTAAATGGATTCCCTTCTATTGCATATATATTCCACTCGTCTAATGGATTATTAGTGGTAGAAAAAGCGATAATGATATCCGATGATCCCGAGGTGCCAGATCCTGCCAAATAAACTAATATAAATCTATCATTTTGATAATCATAAATAGCCTTTGGATCATACTGATGGTTACTAATACCATCTACATTTCTTGAAAAATATCTTAAAGACATTCTTTTTAGTAAAGTGTCTTTTTTTGTATCATAAAAAATAATATTAGTATTTATTGCCGACACAACTATTCCATCATTAGAAACCGCCATAGTATTGTCATTGGGTGCGCTATAAGAATACTCATTACCTACAAATGAATAATCTACAATTGGAGTATCTACATCTGTACTATGCAAATTATTTCCAATATATTCACCCATTCTCATAGAAGCGTATTTCTTATTTACCTTACGTTTTTGAGAAGCAAAGTATTGTTTATAAATAACATTTCCTTGGGTAGGGTCTAAATTCTGTATTTCAAAAAGCCAATCATTAGTATTATCTAATGGCTTAATTGTACTATTCAATTTTATTGTGGAATACTCCACCTTTACTTGAGCTTGTAAAACTGTATTTGATATAAATATAATTGACAATAAGAATAAATAGATTATATATTTTTTCACAATATTTAGGTATTGATTAGTATGTGACAATAAACACCAAAGATAAATAATTATGATTGAAAAAATATATTATTTTCGCATTATATATACAACACATACACCTTATGAAACATATTAAATTAGCAACCATATTTATTTTTTTCTTCTTAGCATTAGTTATTGATTATAAGAACGTTAATGCACAGCAGTGGGTTTCTGACATGCAAGACACTAGCCTAACTTTTGAGCAAAAGCAAGCATCTTTCAACTCCTATTGGAGCAATAAAGATTACGAAAAAGGAAAAGGATACAAACAGTTTAAACGTATAGAATACTTTCAATTAAACAGAATAGGAAATAATGGTAAATTAAAATTGCCTCAAAATAGAGTTTCTGATTACAAAGCAATACAAAAGAGTATTTCTACAGCAAAGAGCATAGGAGTTGCTGGCAAGTGGGTTCAACTAGGACCTTTTGGCCCTGCAAATGGCGGCGGAAGTGGAAGAATAAATTGCATAGATTTTCATCCAACTAATAGTAGCAAACTTATTATTGGAGCTCCATCAGGAGGAATATGGAGAAGTGATAATGGGGGTTCGTCTTGGACTACAAATACTGACGACTTAGCATCCATTGGATTTTCAGATATAAAATACGCTCCTAGCAATGCCAATATAATATATGCTGCTAGTGGCGACATTGACGGTAACGACACCTATACTATTGGCGTTCTTAAATCTACTAATGGTGGAAATACATGGAACACCACAGGTTTAAGCTACGATTATACTCACAAGCGTAAAACCTACCGTTTGTTAGTACACCCTACCGACCCTGATATTGTATATGTTTCTACAAGCATGGGATTTTATAAAACTACCGATGGTGGTCAAACATGGAACCGTAAGAAACTTGGATCTTATAAAGATATTAAATTCAAGCCAGGTAGTCCAAACACTATATACTTGGCTTCAGCAAATAAAATATTTATTTCTACAGATGCAGGAGCTACATTTACTACAAAACTAACTATAAATGGTTCTTCTAGAATAGAATTAGCTGTTACAACAGATGACTCTAATTACTTATACGCACTTTCGGGCAAGAGTTCTGATGGTGGTTATAATGGTATATATCAATCTGTAGATGGTGGCAATAATTTTACAAAAAAATCAAGCTCACCAAATGTATTAGGCTGGGCTAAAGCAGGCAACGACCAAGGTGGACAAGCATGGTATGATTTAGCTTTAACAGTTTCGCCTGTAAATAAAAACAAGTTATTTGTTGGTGGAGTAAATATGTGGACTTCAAGTAACGGTGGTGCCACGTGGTCTATTGCAGGATATTGGTTAGCAGGCTACGGCGTACCATATGTGCATGCTGATATACATATGCTAAAATACAGCACTCACAACAGTGGCACCCTATGGGCATGTACTGATGGTGGAGTGTCAAAATCAACAAATAATGGAAGCAGCTGGAACGAAGAGAATAATTTATTATCAATAGCACAAATGTATCGCATGGGAGGTTCTAAAACCAATGCTAATAAAATTATGACTGGCTGGCAAGATAATGGCTCTAACCTAATGACTAGTAGTTGGAATTTTGTACTCGGAGGCGATGGCATGGAATGCATAATAAGCCATAGCAATAACATGACGATATACGGATCAATTTATAATGGCGAAATAAGAAGAAGTTATAATGGAGGAAGCTCATGGTCATCAATTTCAGGATCAATATCTGAACCGGGAGCTTGGGTTACACCATATATAATGGACGACAATAACTCTAGCCTCTTATTAGCTGGTTACAAAAATGTGTGGAGGACTCAAAACAAAGGTAATTCTTGGACGAAAATATCTAACTGGAGCACTTCTTATACTCTTAATGCACTTGCCTCGGCTGGAACAAACTCATCAATTATATGGACTGCAAACGCTACTACTTTATACAAAACTATTAATGGAGGACAAAATTGGACTACTGTTTCTGGGAGTATTGGTGGTGGAAGCGTAACATCAATAGCAATAAATAAAGCAGACCCTGATAAAGTATGGATTACAAAATCTGGCTTTAGCAATGGGCAAAAAGTATATCAAACTTTAGATGGAGGTACTACATGGACTAATATTTCTAATTCGTTGCCTAATTACCCTGTAAATACTATTGTGAATGCTCCAAATACTGCAAATGGACTTTATATTGGAACAGATTTAGGAGTTTACTATTACGATACAAATTTAAATGACTGGGTACCATTTATGAAAGACCTACCCAATGTTATTGTAAACGAGCTTGAGTTATTTGAAGCAGGTGATAAAATTAGAGCAGCAACATACGGAAGAGGTTTATGGGAATCAGTTACTTATCCTTATGCTACAAGTATAGAAAATTACACCAGTAGTAATCTAAATGTAAAAATATATCCAAATCCGGCTAATGACTTTATAAATATAGAACTTGAGCAAGTTTTGCAAAAAAACACAAAACTTACTATTATAAACAATATTGGTAGCATAATAAGAGATAATATCAGTCTAAACAACAGTAAAACTTCTATAAATACATCAAATTTACCTCATGGAATTTATTTTTTCAGAATTACGTCTGATACATATTCTTCTGTATACAAGGTTATTATAAATTAATAATTAATACCGTTTAGAAAATAAATAATAATTATTAATTATTCTAACTTTTGTTAGTTATTTTTTTTATATTTGCATTAATATATTATACTGAGGTATTTTATATTTTATAACAATGGCTATTTAAGCAACACTATACAAATACTCCTACCTCAATTTTATTAATTAGTGATTAATTATTTTTTCCTCCAAATCATCCGATTTGGAGGTTTTTATTTTATATAGATTTAGTTACTTTTGCTGCCACATATTTAGATTTAGAAAATTACTATAAAAAGATAAATGGAATATTTACGACATACCTTAAAAAACGGGATTCGCATAGTTCATAAACCTGTTACAAACATGGTAGCGCATTGTGCTCTGATGGTAAATACAGGTTCGCGCGATGAGAAGGAGAAAGAACAGGGAATTGCGCATTTTATTGAGCATACAATATTTAAAGGAACTAATAAGCGTAAATCATTCCACATACTTTCAAGCCTTGAAAATATCGGCGGAGAAATAAACGCTTTTACTACAAAAGAAGAGATTTGTATTTACGCATCGTTTTTACCACAATATTATGATCGCACATTAGAACTATTTTCTGATATATCCCTTCACTCGCAATTTCCTAAAAAGGAGATTGATAAAGAGAAAGATATTATTATTGACGAAATAAACTCATACAGAGACAATCCTGCTGAGGAAATTTTTGACGAAATAGAGGACCTTGTTTATAAGGGGCATCCTATGGGAAGAAATATATTAGGAACTAAAAAACATGTGAAAAGCTTTGAAAGAAACGATGTTTTAAACTTTGTATTCAATAATTTCCATACCGATGAAACTGTAATATGCTCTGTGGGAAATTTTGATTTTAAAAAGTTTGTTTCCCTATGCGAGAAACATTTTGACGCTGCTCCTACCCGACTTCGTAATTTCAAAAGAAAGAAATTTGATAATTACAAACCTAAAGAGGAAATTAAGAATAAAGCCATCCACCAGGCACATTGTATTATTGCCAACGAGGCTTATAGTGCTAAACATAAAGATAGAAATAAACTAATACTATTGAATAATATTCTTGGTGGTCCGGGGCTAAACACTCGGCTAAATATGGGTATTCGTGAGAAATATGGCTTTTGCTATAATATAGAATCAAATTATACACCTTATACCGATACAGGAATATTAAGCATTTATTTAGGAACCGATTTTGGCTCACTAGATAAAACTATAAAGCTAACTCATAAAGAACTCGCCAAACTTAGAAATAAGAAACTTGGCAGTCTTCAACTACAACGTGCTAAACAGCAACTAATAGGACAAATAGCCATAGCGCAGGAATCTAATGTTAATGAACTATTAAGCATTGGAAAAAGCATACTCGTTTATGATAAAATTGACCCTATAGAAGTTATGACTAACGAAATAGATGAAGTAAAATCTGAGGAACTCTTGGAAATTGCAAATGAGGTTTTTGACGCTAACAAACTTAGCTCTCTGATTTATAAGAATGGGAATTAGGAATGGGGAATGGGGAATGGGGAATTAGGAATTAGGAATTAGGAATTAGGAATTTATTAAATGAACATTATTAATAAGAACATAGAAGAGTATTGCATTAGTAATAGCAAGGGATTAGCTTCTGTTTTAGATAAACTAGAGAGAGAAACTCAATTGAAGGTAATGCGTCCAAGAATGCTAAGTGGAAAAATGCAATGCAAGTTTCTAGAGCAAATAGTAGCTATGAGTGGCGCAAAAAATATTCTTGAAATAGGAACTTATACAGGATATTCGGCAATATGTATGGCCTCTGCCCTTGCCGATGATGGCGTATTGCACACCATTGATATAAATGCAGAACTTGAGAATATAGCAAATAAATATTTTGAGCTTGCGGGGCTTACACATAAGGTGGTTATGCATATTGGCAACGCATTGGAGATAATACCAACACTCAATACCAGCTTTGATTTAGTATTTATGGATGCCGACAAACATAATTACTCAAATTATTTTGATATTTTGATTGATAGATTACCTTCTGGAGCATGGATTCTTGCCGACAACGTACTTTGGAGTGGAAAAGTGCTAGATATTGACAAAAATCAAGATAGAGAGACTATTGCTATACATGAGTTTAATACTAAAATAACAAACGACAATAGAGTAGACAATATGCTTCTTCCTCTAAGAGATGGTATAATGATGATTCGTAAAAAATAAGCAGTAATGAAAAAGCTAAAACATTTTATATTACTAACTGCTGTTATTTCAATGCTTTATTCTTGCAATAATGATTCAAAAATTATTGCTCACAGAGGTTCTGGAAATGAAATTAGCATTGATAATTACGATACGATTTTTGAAAATACTATTGCAGCAGCAAAATATGGATTTAAGAATTTTGATGGTATAGAGGTAGATGTACAAATGAGTAAATCTGGCACTATTTGGCTTTATCATAACTCTGACCTATATTCTTTTGATACATTATCACCCAGATGTATTCCTAGCTCTACTGATGCAGAAATTATTGCCATAAATTCTAACCTCCCTAAATGGCAACAATTATGCAAATTAGATGAGGTCTTAAAATATCAAAACTCTTTAGATGACGACAAATATATCTCATTAGATATAAAGGGCTATTTTGAAAACTCATGCCTACCTAAACAAAACATATCTTGGGAATATCAAAAAGAAATTGCTACAGAGATAATTCGTTTATATAATAAGTATGATTTAGGTGATTTATTACTTGTGGAAACTGATTATACTTATTTCCTTGACGAAATAGTACGCGATTATAATAAAATAGAAGTGTATTATCTGGGGTTTAATAACTTTACTACTAAAATGGACTTTGCAATTAAGCATAATTATACGGGGCTATCTTTCAATATGAACGATACTAGTCTAAATGAAAGAAATATAAAAACTTTACACGATAAGGGACTCAAAATACAGATTTGGACAGTAAATAATAATAGTAAAAAACAGAAAGCATTGGATTTAAATGCTGATTATATTCAAAGTGATGTGGTTTTTTAGTGGCAGTCTTTTCAGTAGGCAGTT
>JAGLDA010000211.1 GCA_023145955.1 Bacteroidales bacterium | reverse complement strand
TGATAATAACGTTATTCTATATTTTTTTTCTTTTGCGGCATTTATTCTTATAAACACCTCGCTCTTTATATATGTCATTAATCCTTAAATGCAATACCTCATTCAAGCGTAATCCCTCTGAATAGGCTAGCACAATAATACTTTATGGCATTTACCAATTGATTTTGCTACAAACTAGAAACCTCTTTTTCAAATTTAAATATCTCAAAATTGATTTAGAAAGGTCAGTATATTTTCTATTATAAAGGGGTAAAGTGACCTTTTTAACTAAAATACGCAAATAAAATCACGAAACGTAATAAGTGGCCCTAAGTACATGATAATTTTTAATGCAATAATACTCTAATATGAATTATTGTATTTGATAATACGCTGAACCTAATTAATATAACACTAAATACTGTTGTTTTTTTAGACGCTGATTATTATGATTTTATATGATATATTTCGGCAGCTTTGTTTCCAAATTGTTATTATTTCTATGTATTAGAGAATTTTGATATATAAATATTTAAATATACTGAACTTAAGTAACGGATTATTTTATGCCATGTACTGAATAAAAGGTTTCTTTAAAAAACCATTATTTAATAAATTTAAAGGAATGGTTATTTTTTATACTTTTACATTCTAAATTCAATAGCAGAATGAAAAAAATAGCACTACACTGGCAAATTCTTGCCGCACTTATAATTGCAATAATATATGGAGTAGTTTTTAATACTGATTACGTGGTTAATAGCGCCTCTATCAGTAAATTAGAAAAAAACGAAATCCCCACAGAAATTGTACAACAAATAAAGCAACTTGATGGTAATTCTTATAAAACTAAGGAGGCTTTTAGGCAAGCAATAAGTGAACTTGGCGAGGTAGATTATTCCAAATATGGTTCAAAAATCGCCAAGAGCTTATACTATAATCCAGCAGTTGATTACGTATCGTGGATGGGAGATTTATTTATCAGAGCACTAAAGATGCTTATTATCCCGTTGGTATTTACCTCTTTAATAAGTGGCGTTTCTAATTTGGGAGGTGGTGATAATTTAGGCCGCCTAGGACTTAAAACCATTGGATATTATATGCTCACAAGCACATTAGCTATTACCACAGGGCTATTTTTTGTAAATTTAATTAAGCCTGGCGTAGGAGCCGATACTTCTTTTGAGCAAGAAGTGGAAGGCCTTGCCACAAGCGCAGGAACCATTGGGCAAACAATGATGGAAATCATTCCAACCAATATATTTCAATCTATGTCCAATGGAAAAATGCTTCCAATTATATTCTTTTCCATATTACTAGGTTTTTTTATTAATAAAATTGGTGATAAGCCACGAATAATACTTACAGATTTTTTTAATGCTTTTTTTGATCTAATGATGAAAATAACCATGTGGGTAATTCAATTTACACCTCTTGGTATATTAGGAATAGTTGCAAAAACAGTTGCCGATCAAGATGATTTATTAGGATTGATATCAAGTATGGGCTTATATATGGGAACAGTATTAATTGCATTGGCAACACATGCGTTTATCACACTCCCATTATTAACAAAATTTATTGGAAAGGTAAACCCAATAAAACATTTCAAGGGAGTTACAACTCCTTTAATGACAGCATTTTCTACCTCCTCATCGGGAGCTACTCTACCGTTAACAATTACCGCAGTGGAAGAAAATGATGGCGTTTCAAATAAAATTACCAGCTTTACTCTTCCTCTTGGTGCTACAATTAATATGGATGGAACTGCCCTTTATGAGCTTGTTGCGGCTATGTTTATAGCACAAGCCTACGGCTTTGACATGAGCCTTACCCAGCAATTAATAATGGTAGCGGCAGCATTACTTTCATCAATAGGTGCGGCGGCAATTCCAATGGCGGGAATGGTTATGCTTACTATCGTACTTTCAGCTGTGGGGCTGCCTCTCGAAGGGATTGGACTTATACTAGCAGTGGACAGAATCCTTGATATGTTCCGTACATCAGTAAATGTGTGGAGTGATACTTGTGGAGCAGTTATTATTGCAAAATCTGAAGGAGAAACTCTTAAGGTTTAATTCAGCTCTCAGTATTCAGTCTTCAGT
>JAGLDA010000210.1 GCA_023145955.1 Bacteroidales bacterium | reverse complement strand
AGAACTATCCCAAATATTATGATCTTATCATCGATAAGTTATTGCCAGGCGGTTTAATCATAGCCGATAATGTATTATGGGGCGGAAAAGTAATAGAAGAATTAAGCACTAATGATAAAGACACTAAAGGCTTATTAGCATTTAATAAAATGGTGACAGAGGATAAGCGTGTTGAGAATGTAATGCTTCCTCTAAGAGATGGCTTGATGCTTATTCGGAAAAAATAGTCTCTTTTCTTATATAAAAATGTAGCTATCTAGCCATAGGTACTGATGTCCTTCAAACGTTGGTAATCTAGAATATTAATATCCTTATTATTTATCTCAATAATATTAGAGTCTCTAAATTCCTTAAAAATCCTTGTAACACTTTCGGATGACAGTCCCGTAAGGTCGGCTAAATCATTACGAGAGAGATTAAGGTTAAAAGAATGTGATTCAAAAATATTTTCAGATAAACACATGATAATATCCGCCACTCTCCCATGAGATTGTTTACGGGTAAGGCAATAGAACCTACCATAAACTTGAGCCGTATTGGCATTTAAAAGATTTATAATCTGTGCCGAGAATTTAGAATTTGATCTTAATACTTGTTTAAAGGCATCTATATTGAATAAAGTAGCTTCAGAATCAACATAGGTTGATACACTATATATAAAGGAATCATTACCATCAAAGACAGAAGAAAGACTCACAAAATGATTATTGGTAACAATTTTTAGTATTAAATCTTTTTGATCTCCTTCGAGATAAACTTTAGCTAAGCCCGATCTGAGGAAAATAACATGTGAAGCAAAAGAACCTTGTTTGGCAAGAATTTCACCTTTTTTAAATTTAACGTTTCGTTGATTTATATTGAGTAGTTCTGCTTCTTCTTTGGTTAAATATTCAAAAATATTTATGTGAGGTGTTGAAACAACACAAGTTGGAGGAGTTGTATTTTTTTTTTCCTTAATCATATGGCAAAAATAGCTTTTTTTTGGTTTTATACATAAAAATAACTGATCTATATCAATTTTTTTAGTTAAAAATACTTGCAATAAACAAGCCGAATACCTTTAAAGGGATGCTGTTATTAAGATAACATTATATAGTTTTGCCTTATTGAAATTAATAAAACAAATTTAAAATAACATTTATGAAAAATTTTATGAAGTTTTCCCTTTTATTGGGAATGATCGCGGTACTTTCTTTAAGCTCTTGTAAGAAAGATGAGCCAGCGCCTACGCCAACGCCACCTACAACAAATAATTTTGAAACATTCAAAACTTATTTAGTAGATAATAGTTTAGATGTATCGGATGTATTAGACGGTTGGATTACTACAGCTGATAAGGTACACGATACACCGGCTGATTTTTATGTGATTGATATCCGTTCTGCTGAAGACTTTCAGAATGGCCATATCCCAGGTGCTGTTAATTCAACATTAAAAGATATTTTAACTGCTGCTGAACTCAGCGGAGGTAAAACTATTATTGTAGCCTGTTATAGTGGGCAAACTGCTGGACATGCTGTTTTAGCATTGCGTTTAAGTGGTTATGCTAGTGCTAAAGTCCTTAAATGGGGAATGAGTAGTTGGAACCAAGCTACTGCTGGTTCTTGGTTAAACAATACTGGTGACGCTGCAGATAATAATTCCAATTGGACCTTCCCTGCTAATCCTGCTACAAAAGTTGAATTTGGTGACCCTACCTTAGAAACTACGGCCGAAACTGGTGCCGATATTCTTAAAGAAAGAGTCGCTGTTTTATTAAACGGTGGTATGAATAAAATTACTAATGGTGATGTATTAGCCTCTCCTGGTGATTATTTCATTAATAACTATTGGGCAGAAGCCGATAATACACATTATGGTCATATTGCTGGTGCTTATCGTATTCAGCCTTTAACTTTAGCTGGTGGCGAGTATAAATTCTTAGATCAATCTTCTACTATAGTATCTTATTGCTGGACAGGTCAAACATCATCTATGCTAACGGCTTACCTTAAAGTATTAGGTTATGATGTAAAAAGTTTATTATTTGGTACTAATGGTATGATTCACTCTACACTTGAAAGCCATAAATTTACGGCTGCTGCCATTATGGATTATGATTTAGAAACTTCTGTAGCACCTCACGAAGGATTTGCTGATTTGAAAGCTTATTTAATGGACAATAATATGGACGTAAATAATGTACTTGATGGTTGGATAACTACGGCACAAGTTGTTTATGACAATATGGTAGATGGTGACGATGCTAACGATTTTTATGTGATTGATATTCGTGAAGCTGAACATTTTAACGCTGGTCATATCGAAGGTGCTGTAAATACTACTTTAGGCGGTATTTTAGCTACTGCTGG